>JALZEZ010000001.1 GCA_030861775.1 Actinomycetota bacterium | reverse complement strand
GGCAGGCTCGGGGCCTGACGCTCGAGCAGGCACGCGCTCACCTCGCCCGCTGTCCCGACTGCCTGCTCGCCTTCCGCGAGCAGCGCGCCGCGCTCAGCCGCGATGTCGCCGCCGCGCTGCCGATCCCGGCGGCCGCCGCAGAGGAGCACGCCACCGGGATCGTTGCCGTGGTCGACCACGTCCGCGGCCTCCCCGGCGCGGCCAAGCGCCAGGTCTATGACTGGGCGAGTCGATCGCCGAGCGGCGCCGACGAGGCGATCGCCGGAGCTGGCGGGCTCGCGCTCAGCACGAAGGTCGCCGTAACGCTGTGCGTAGGCGCCGCGGCGGGCGGCGGCGCGGTCTGCGTCAACCATCTCGGCGTGTTCCCAGCCCGCCCAGACGAGCAGCAGGCCGCGAAGCCCGCGAAGGTCGAAAAGAAACGACAGGAGCGACCCGTCAAGGCGGCCCAGATCGCGGAGCCGCAACCGCCCGCCGAGCAAATTGCAGCGCGAGGAGCCGGTGAAGGATCCGACGCCGGCCACCACGAGCGAGTCGGCGCAGCAGCAGCCTGTCCAGAAGACGCCGCCGCAGGAGTTCTTCGGAGGCGGCGGCAGCGGTGGCGGGTCGAGCGAGCAATCGAGCCCGTCGGGCGCGGCGCCGCAGTCGAGCCCGTCCGGCTCCGGAGGCGGCTCATCACAGGGAGGGGGTTCAGTCCTGACCGTCGCGCTCGCCGACGGCAGTCGCAAGTTTCGGCTGCGCTTCCGCGCCCATGGGCGCCGGAAGGAGCTAGTGCTTCACGAGCGCGCCGGCTGTGAGTGCGGCTGCGGCGGCGGCTGGGACGAGCGCGCCGCGCGCACCGAACTCGGCAACGTCCTCGCGCGCGTGCGCGCGGGTGTATGGCAGCGGCCTGAGCAAGCCGGCGAGCGCCCGGCGTTCAAGCGCATGCCGACCTTCCTGGAGTACGCCTCGGTCTGGCTGCAAGGCAAGATCGACGGCACGATCAGCGACCAGCCGATCGCGGCTAACACGGAGGCGGGCTACCGCTGGCTGCTCGATGGTCACCTACTGCCGTTCTTCGGCCGCTACCGGCTCGACCAGATCGACCGCGAGCTGTGCCTCGCCTTCAAGGCGCAGAAGGTGCGTGAGGCGGCCGAGCTGCGCGAGCTGATCGCAGCCGGCGCCGACATCCGCGACCGCCGCGGCCGCCGCGCGGTGCCGCTATCGGCATCATCGATCCGCAAGCTGATCGACCGGCTCGCGGCGATCCTTGACGAAGCGGTCGAGGACGAGCTGATCGAGCGCAATCCCGCGCGCGGCAAGCGTATGCGGGTGAGGGTGCCGAAGCCGAAGCGGAGCTTCCTCGAGCTGGACGAGCTGGCGGCGCTGATCGACGCCGCCGCGAGCCAGGACGCACTTCCAAAGCCGACAGGTCTCCGCGCGGGCGACTCGACGCGGGCGAGGGTCGCGCGCCTCGTCGCCGCCGGACGCTCACCGATCGAAATCGCCGCCGAGCTTGGCGTCGCCAAGTCGACGGTCACCACCACCTGAGCAGGCTCGGCGTCGAGTACCGCCCGTACGTCGGGCGGCGGGCGGTGATCGAGATCCTCGGCCGCAGCGGCGTGCGCGCGAGCGAGCTGTGCGACCTGCGCCTGCGCGACGTGCGGCTGCACGACCACGACGGGGCGCGCTTCCGGATCGTTGACGCCAAGACCGAGGCGGGCGTGCGCGAGGTGCAGATGACGCCCGACCTCGTCGAGGCGTTCGTCGAGCACCTCGACCGGCTGCGCCGCGCTGGGCTCCCGACCGGACCCGACGACTACGCGGTCCCGAACCGCAGCGGGGGTCGTATGAGCCGCCAGCGCGTCGGCCAGATCGTCGGTGAGGCGGCGGCGCTCGCGAGCGAGCGCAACGAGGCGCGCGGCATGCCGCCGATGCCGCCGACGACGCCGCACTCCCTGCGGCGGACCTACATCTCGATCGCGCTGCTCGCGAACAACTTCGACGTCAAGTGGGTAATGAGCCAGGTCGGCCACGCCGACTCGAAGATGACGCTCGACATCTACGCCCAGCTCGAGCAGCGGATCCAGCGCGATCACGGCGTCGGCTTCGATCGGCTCGTGCGCCAGGCGCGGGGCGCAGCTGGGCGGTGGCCGGGAACCGCTCTCGGTGGCGGCGTAGAAGACAGTCGATCGGCGTCGCCCACTGGCGCGGCGGCACTCTGTCCGATCGCTGTGAGTCAATGGTTCTCGAGCAAACCCGTGAGCCTCGCCACCAGCAACCAAGTCAAGTCGCGCAGCAGGGGCGCCCGCGCGGGTCGTCTTTCTCGTCTGCGGTGCCTCGCGGGTGTTGGGGAGCGAGACTTTCAGACCGCCGACGGGAGCGTACCTGCGCGCGAGCAGTGAGTAGGTCTACCAGTAGGGTCGCGCAAATACAAGGGCACAGTCTCATGCACCTTCTGTGTGACTCACGCCGGCTCAAGCGGGCCGCTCGACGCTCAATGCGTCGGTCTTCCTCGCCGGGTGTTGATGGTGTGACCTGGCGTCAATATCGGAGCGACCTCGACGGTCGACTCGCCGACCTTGAGGAGCGGTTGAGGGCCGACCAGTGGCGGCCAGCCCCCATTCGGATCGTCGGAGTCACCACATACACAGGCAAACGGTTCTCGATCGTCATTCCGACAGTGGAAGACCGGGTCGTCCACCGTGCGATGCGGGACTGCCTCGAGCCGTTGCTCGAAGCGCACGCCTTCGCAGATTCGGTTCATGGTTACCGACCAGGCCGCAATCGAGTAACCGCAGTGCGCCACGCCTACCACCTTCTCAGCGACGGTCTAACCGAGGTTGCGGACATCGACGTCGCCAAGGCGTCTACCGGCGGGACGGTCGAAGAGACGGTGTCCTCGCTCGCCCGGTGGGTGTCAGATGGCGTATTCCTGCACCGCGTCAGACACGTTCTCGAAGGGTTGCCCGAACCGCTGATGCCCGGCAGCGGGCTATCGCCGCTGCTCCTGAACGTGCGCCTGTGCTCGGTCGACGACGCACTGTCGGATCTCAACTTCGTGCGCTTTGCCGACAACTACTGTGTCTTCTGCCCTACGCCCGCTGACGCGGAAGTCGCTCACAAGCGCGTGAGCCAAGCTCTCGCCGACCAGGGCCTCGAAGTGGCACAAGGCAAGAGCGGCATTAGAAGCGAGCCGAACCCCGAGGATCTATTCCTCATCGCCGGATGAAGGTCGCTCTCGACTGGATTGGGGTGCCTGGGGGCACCTGCCTTTTCGGTGACGGCCGCCGTAGGGTGTCGGTTCCGGACCTCGAATGGACGCAGACGCTGGTCACAGGCCGGCATGTCGAGGATCAGGACGATGATCTCCCGCTGGTCTGCGTCACCTTCGCGGAAGCGTCAGAGGTCGCCAGGGACCTCGGCGGCCGACTCCCCAGCTCGATCGAATGGGAGTGGATGGCCTCAGGTAACGCGCGTGACTTCCCCTGGGGCAACGCGCCGTGGGACGCAACGCGAGCAAATCTCCTCCCAGCGAACGTCGGAGTTCGCACCGTCGTCGGGCGATACGCGGACGGCGCCACTCCAGACGGCTTGCTGGATGTCGCCGGAAACGTGTGGGAATGGACCAGCACGCCGGTTTTCGCCGGCGGGCGGGTCATCCGCGGAGGCTCGTATGCGTCTCAACCGCTGTACGCACGTTGCACCTTTCTCAATGCCGCGCCTGAGGAACTTCGGTCTCGAGGTATCGGTCTGCGGGTGGTGCGGGAATGAACGCGGTGCTGGCCGGCTGCTCCCGCAGAAAGCGCCGCGGCGTGCAACAGGTCGCCGCACTCGATCTTTACGAGGGGGGCTGCGTGCCCGCGCTTCGGTCGTATGTCGAGGCTCGCCCGCGCGGCCGTGCCGGCGTCTTCCTGCTCTCCGCCCGATACGGATTGCTCGAAGCCGACTCAGTCGTATCTCCGTACGACCAGGCGCTTGACCTCGCCACCGCCGAGCGGCTGCGCTCGCCCGTCGGACGAGAGCTCGACCGCGCACTGAGACGGCTGCGCGCCGAAGAGATAGTCGTCCTCGCAGAGCCGCTGTATCTCCTGTTGTGCGCCGACGTTCTCGCCGCGCCCGGACGTCCGGCGGTGCACTGGTTCGCCGATCCGGCCGCGGATTTCCCGCGCGCCGTCGCCGTCTTCGAACGATGGGGGTGGCGTTGACCTCGTTGACGCAGGCGCTGGCGGAACGCGACAACGACTACTCGTCCATCGTCGCCGGCTACGAGCGCCGCAGCGGACTCTCATGGCATGAGGCCCTCCGTCCCGAGGACGTGGATGCAGGCCCGAGCCTGTCCGTTCTCATCCCCGCTCGCAACGTCGCCTATGCCTTGCCAGCCGTGCTCGACAGCCTCCTGCAAGCGCGTCGGCAGGTGCCGGTTCGCGAGATCATCGTCGTCGACGACGGCTCAACCGACGAGACGGCTGAGATAGCGGCTGGTCACCCGGCTGCCGATCTGGTTATCGCCATGCCCGAGCGCCGCGGCGCAGCGGTGGCTCGCAACGTCGCCACGCTGCTCGCTCGAGGGGAGACCGTGCTCTACCTCGACGCGGACATGCTCGTGAGCGCCGGCGTGCTCGGCGAACACACCGCGCGTGCGGACTCGGCCGGCGTGTTACTCGGCTTTCGCCACAACATCGCTTACGACGATGAACGTGTTCGCGAACCCTTCCGCGGAGAGCATCGACCGAGCCTCGAGGCCGACTACCGGGTCAACTGGCACGCAAGAGCAGGACGGCTCCTCTACACCGGCACGTACCTCCCGGAGCCGGTCCGCGCACGTCCCCTGGACGAGACCGACGACCTTCGCGCTCTCGGCCATGCAGCGGTGTTCTACGACTGGGACCTGCCGCGCATGGTCGTCACGGCCCTAATGTCCGCACCGCGCGAAGCGGTGGTGCGCGTTGGCGGATTCCACCCCGACTTCGGAGGCGGTTGGGGCGTCGAGGACACGCACCTCGGCGCGAAGCTGATAGCGGCGGGGTTGAAGGTCGTCCCTCTGCGTCACGCGGTTGGGTTCCACGTCGATCCACCGGACGCGGACGCGGAGTGGCAACGCAAGCTCAGCCTGTGGGAGCGCAACATCAAGCTCTATCGCCGCTTGTTGGGCGAGCCACTTACAGCTGGCGGCGACGAGACGCTGCGAGCTCGAACGGAGCCGCTGATCGACCGCTGCATGGAGCACAGCTGATGGGTTCGCGCCGTGTGGCCGCGCGCGGACGCTTCGCGTACGACCCCTGCAGTGGTCAGACGTTGAGCTTGGCCGCGGTTCGTGCATCGGACGGAGTGGTACGCCTCTCCGACGCCGCTCTCGCGCAAGCCGAGCCTGTTCACCCGGCGGAACTCGAACGTGAATGGCCGGTGTCCGTTTGCTGGAGTCCCATCGTCACGTGCAACTTGCAGTGCCCGCACTGCCTCGACGACAAGCAGGTCCAGGCTCAAGGCAGCGAGCAGCGCCGGCAAGTAGCCAGGGCGCTGGCGGCCGCGGACATCATGGGTGTCGACGTATCGGGCGGCGAGCCACTCCTGTTACGGGATCTCTACGCGTTACTCGACATCCTGCGCGAGGGAGGTCTTGCGGTCTCCGTCACGACGAACGGCTGGCGACTCGCGGCGTCCGCCGGCGAGCTCGCACGACACGTGGACGCCGTTCGCGTCAGCCTCGACGGCGCCGACGCACGAACCCACGATCGCTGGCGCGGTGCCGGCAGCTTCGAACGGGCGGTCGCGGGCATCGACGCCGCGGCTCGAGCGGAGATTCCGGTTCAAGTGCAGATGGTGCTCATGCGGACCACGGCGGGGAGCCTCGAGGGCTTAGTCAGCCTGGCGGCCGACCACGGCGCTCGCGGGGTGAGCGTGATGCAGATGCTCCCCATTGGTGAAGGAGAAGCGATCGCCGCTGAACAGGCGCTCAGCGATGGAGAGGCGGAGCGCCTTGTCTCCGTGGTGACGCAGTCGGCGCCCGTTCCAGTTCGCCTGCGACTTCGCGACAGCGCCGAGAACTTCACGGTCGTGCGTGCCGACGGTCGAGTCTGGCGCAACGGGTCGGGCGCGGCACGTATCGACCGGCAGCGGCCGCTCAAGGACCCGAGAGACCTGATGGTGGCTGGAGAGGACGGCTCAGCGTGACTCGGGTGCATCGGCACGAGCGACTGTGGCGACTCGAGTGGCCGGTCTTCGAGGATGCCGCCGCGGAGCTGGCGCGGCGGCTCGCCGAGAGCGAGCCCGAGACCATCGTGGCTGTCGCTCGGGGAGGGCTGCCACTCGGTGAGCGCCTCGCTTCGAGTCTCGATCTGCCGCTGGTCGCCGTCACCGCGCGCGGGAATCAGACCGATGCCATCGAAAGTCCTCCGGCGGCGGCCATCGCGCTCGATGCTCGTCCGCTGGAAGCGTGCCGCGAATTCAGTCGAATAGCTGTCTGCGACGACATCGCCGGCTCGGGCGCCACACTGCGCGCGCTCCGGAACGCGATCGCACGGCACTCAGGGCACTCGAGCAAAGTCGTGACCGCGACGCTGTGCCGAAACGAAGGCGCCGATCCATCCCCGGACATCTCGCTGTGGGCCGTTACCGACTGGGTTCTTTTTCCGTGGGAGGGGCGTAGCGAGTCGTGGGATGCCGCCGAGCCCCTAGCGCTTCCGAGGACCTTCCTGGAGACCGCCCGGTGAGGTGGGCATTCGTCCTCGTCAGCTATCGGCGCGACGCGCCTGCAGGGATGGAGCGCAGCACCGCTGCACTCGTTCAGGGCCTGCGTCTTGCGGGCCACGAGGCCTTCGTCGTAGCTGCTGGCCCCGCCCCTGACGACCCGGCCGACGAGGTCGTGCACCTGAGCTCGCTTCGGCTACCCAAGGCGATCCACGATGAAGGCCTCCGTGAGGCGATCGCTCACTCCGCCGGGTTGACCGCGGAATTGCGTGAGGTCACGTCCACATGCGATGTGGTCGTCTGGGTCGATGCCCTGTGGGGCCTCGGAGCCTATGCGCCGCCAATCGACGCCCGGTCGGTGCTCATGGTCCACGTCTTGGGCAGCGCGCTCGCCGATCTCGAGCGCGCCTTGGCACGGCGACCGGACGTGGTCATCGCGCCCAGCGGCGCCGTGAAGCAGTCGGCCGCCAGGCAGCTTCAGCCAAAGACGTGGCGTGTCGTGCCCAACGCGCTGCTCGAACCGACCATCGAACGCCCATCGCTTCGTCGACGACGGCGTTTGCGCGAGGAAGGCCCGGTGCGCATCGTCGCGCGGCTCGGACCCGAGAAAGGCGTTGCCCCGTTTCTGCGTGTCGCCGCGAAGCGGACCGATCGTCACATTGAAGTCGCGCTCGGCGACGCAGGCTTCGAGCTCGACGGGGGAAGTCAGGATGCCGTCCGCCGAGAATGCGTCGACCTCGCTCGAGGTCATTCAAATGTGCGCATTCGCGACCCGCTTGCGTGGGAGGAGGTCCCGGCGTTCTTCGCCGATGCCGCACTCGCGGTCGTGCCTTCGTGCCGCGAGAGCTTCGGCTTGGTCGCGCTGGAGGCGATGAGCGCCGGAACCCCGATCGTGTGCTTCGGCGTTGAGAATCTCCGTGTGCTGCCAAGCGGTGCCGGGATGATCGTCGAGCCAGCCGCGGGACCGTCCGGGCTGGCTGATGCTATGAACGCCATGCTTGCGGACCCAGATGCATACATCGCGGCCGCGCGTCAAGCGCGGGCGACGGCTCTCCGCTACCGCGCACGCGCGATAGCGGACCGATTCCTGGCGGCGGCGACGTGACCGCGCCTCCCCTGGTTCTCGTGGACGGCCACAACCTGCTCTGGCGCGGGGCGTTCGGATTTCCCGCCCGCATCACCGCTCGCGACGGCGAAGACCGTACGGGAGTGTTCGCCTTCTTCGCGTTGCTGCGCGTCGCCCAGCGTGAACTGCCACCCGACAGCGAGCTCATCGTTTGCTTCGACGGCGAGCACGGTGCGCGCGAGCGCCAGGCCGAGGACGACGACTACAAGTCCAATCGGACCGACATCGACCTCTCGCCGCTTCTGGCGCTACCAGACGTGAAGCGCGGGCTCGACTCCATCAGCGTACGTTGGGTCGAGCTGGATGACAGCGAGTGCGACGACGTCATAGCCACCCTCAGCGAGCGGGAGGGAGATCGCCGGGTGGTCATCTTCTCCACCGACAAGGACTTCTTCCAACTCCTGGACGCACGGGTGGACATCTTCAATCAGGCTGCGCACCCCCATCGCCGCCGTGTCTGCGCCGAGGACGTCGTCCAGCGTTTCGGGGTGACGCCGGAGCAATGGTGCGACTTCCGTGCCCTGACGGGCGATCCGGCGGACGCGATCCCCGGCGTGCGCGGTGTGGGTGCTCGCACTGCGGCGCGATTGCTGCAACAGAACGCCGCTCTTGAAGACCTCCGTTGCCTTGGCCGTCTGAGCGGCGTCGTCGGCGCTCGCATCGAAGAAGTGTGGGACGACATCCTTCGGTGGCGCAGTCTCATCCGTCTACAGCGCGACATCGCTGTTCCGGCGGTGAGCAAGGGAGAGAGTACGGCCACTCTCCCCAAGCCCGCGGACATGTTGCAGACGCTGGCGCTTTGGTAAACGCTTCTCGCAGGGTCTTGGCGATCATGGCTCACCCTGATGACGCCGAGCTGTGGGCGGGCGGCGTCCTGGCCCAATACGCCGACGTAGGAGAAGCGCACATCTTGGTCGCCACGGCGGATGACCAGCGCGGGCAAGAGGCAGCCGCCGGCGCGAAGGTGCTTGGTGCCGACCTCCACCTGGTCGAGGAGCACACGCAGTTCGCAATCGAAGAACGATTGGCGGAGCTTCGGCCTGAAGTTGTCATCACGCATCGTCTCGATGACGTTCATCCTGACCACCGAGCTGTGAACGACCTAGTCCTGCACGCCCTGCCTGAGGCTGTCATCACCACGGGCCGGCCCTTGCGTGTGTACACCTGCGACACGTACAACTCGCTCACGCTCGAGGGTCGTGTTCCAGGCACGGTTGTGGTGGATATCTCAAACGTCTACGACCGAAAGATCGATGCGCTGAAAGTCCATCGCTCGCAGCCGCTTGACCACTTCGCGACCATGGCGGACCGGCTCTCGGCGTTCTGGGGAGGAACACGTGGATGCATGCGCGCCGAGGCGTTCGATCCCGTTCCAGTGCTTGGTCGGCTACCAGCGGCCGATGGGCTCTGAGGAACGAGCCGGGCATAGCACCCTTACGGTTTCGATCTTCTTCGGCGGGCATGACTCCAACGTCGCGATAGCGGACGGCAGTCGCACGCTGCTGCATCTCGAGGCAGAGCGTGTCCTCCGGCGAAAGCACGCGCGGGCGAACGCTGAGGAGATGCAGTCGGTAGTCCAGGCAGCACTCGACTACGTGAGCGCCGACGTACAGGACGTGACGGAGGTCCTGCTGGCCGCGTGGTCGTCCGACTTCGACCCAAACGGCTTCGAACTCCTGGGCCGCTGGGTTGTCCCGATCGTCACCGGACATCATGCGAACCACATCGCGTGTGCGTTCGGCGTCGGGTTCGAGACCGGACTCGCCCTCTGCGCCGATGGTGGGTCAGAGGACGGAATGACGTCGATCTACGCCGTCACCGGGCATCGCGTTCGGCGACTGGCGAGGCTCGACGACAGCTTCACGACCGGCCGGACATACGGCACCGTGACCCAACTCGTCGTACAACCGCAGTTCCGCGCCGCACACTCCACCGACGCCGGCAAGCTTCTCGGGCTGGCTGCGCACGGAAGCAAGGACGAGGCGATCCGTTCGCTGATCGTGCAGCACGAGGCCGCGCTGAAGCGACTGCATACGGAAGGCGTCGACGAACTGCTCAAGGCGTTCGGGCTAGCGGATGGCTACTCGCGCCCGTGGGAGGACGCGCGCCGTCGGGATGTCGCGGCCACGATGCAGGACGAGTGGGAGAAGCGCCTCCTGCAGCTCCTGGGCGGTTACCAAGGGCCTCGCGAGGTCGCGCTCGTGGGCGGCTGCGCGATGAACGTCGTCGCGAACGGTCGGCTTGCGCGAGCTGGGCTGTTCGACCGCGTTCACATCCCGTTCGCCGCGTCGGACGCGGGACAGGCATTGGGCGCTCTGTGGAACCGCCGGCCGCATCTGGCGACGGCGGATCCCTATCTGGGCAGGGGATTCGGCCGTGACCTCACTCCCGCAGTCGCCGGCGCGATCGCCGAAGACCTGATCGCGGGACGCACGGTGGCGCTCTACCACGGCCGCAGCGAATCCGGCCCGCGCGCCCTCGGACATCGCTCGATCCTCGCGATCCCGAGCTCGGTCGACGTACGTCGAAACCTCAGCGAGCGGATCAAGGGCCGCGAGCCGTATCGGCCCGTCGCACCTGTCATACGCGAGGAGGACCTCGAGCGCTTCTTCAACACGACGGTCGCGTCGCGGTACATGTGCTTTGCGCATTCAGCGACGGCGGTGTTGCGGCGGGAAGCCCCAGCCATAGTGCACGCGGACGGCACCAGCCGCGTTCAGACCGTCGCCAAGCAGCAGGAGCCGGTCCTCCACGCAATCCTCGAGCGGCTCGCAGAGCTCGGCAAGCTGCCCGTCCTCGCCAACACGTCGATGAACGTCGCGGGGGAGCCGATGGTCGACTCCCCCGCGGAGGCGTTGCGGTTCTTCGCACGGGCTCCAGTAGACGTGCTGTGGCTCGGCGATGAACGTCACGTCGGTCGGGAGGCAGGCCGCGCCGCTGGCGCGCAAACGGCGAGCAGGTAGCGCCATCGCGCCCACCTAATGCATCCATTGCTTAGTGAACTTCGGGAGCCCTGGTACGCCAGGCGGAACTCGGCTGTACGTCGTGCCCCCACACGCCGCGCTTGGCGGTGCGGACCTGCTCGGCGATCGTGCGCAGTACTTACTGATGCGGCACTTGAGTCGATGTGCAGAGGGCCAGGTAGGCGAGTCCGGTTTGGAGGAGCTTCGCGTTGAACGTGCGCCGCAGCAGCTTGAATAGGAACGGCGAGTCGAAGTCGAAGCTGCGGCCACGCTCGCACCCACGATCGGGTTTGCCGGCCGGGGCGTCGGCGTGAAAGGGTGCGGCATCAGGAGGAAGGAATCGCGTCATGCATCGAGCTGGACGCCCACCCAAATAAGCTCCGCCGCCATTGCTGGCGCTTCACCTCGGTGCGGTATTAGGGTGATTGCGCCATGACTGCTACGCGCCCGCGCTGCGGGGGGGACTGCGCTCCGCCAGATCACTCCGGGACTAGTCGAGTGCCAGGGCGTCGTCGATGCATCGATCCCGCCCGGCCTGTTCGGCAACCCGTCGCACATCGGGGGAGCGCGGGTGTGCGGGCACCAGTTTCAGGTTGCCGCATCGGGGCCATCGGAGCTTTGCGGGGTGGTGGGTTGTGGGCGCGATTCGATCGGGACGTGTCAGGGCGGGTGCGGTCGGCGCCTCTGCGGCCTCCACGGGCCGAGTAGCGGCACCTTCATCTGCCATCAGTGCACAACAGAGCGCGCCGCGCGCGACCAGCGCCAGCGTGACGCAGCGGAGGCGGAGCGCCGGGCGGCCGCCGCGCGACGACGTGCCGAGGCGGCAGCGGAGCTCGCGGCCTGTGAGCACCCCGAGGAGCTGCGTCGCGTCCTCATCGCGCGCGGCCGCGACACCGTTCCTGACGACTGCAGGGCCGCCTGGACTGCGCTCGTCTCGCGCGGTGCTCTCGAGCCGACGGACGAGATCGTGACGGTCCACGGAAAGGGCACGCCGATCGGGTGGCTGATCAGCCGCGGGGTCAGCTGGGAGCGCGGCTCGTGGTCCGAGGCGCCGGGCACACGCGTCGATCTGTGGCGCGCCCCTGAGGAGGGCCGGCGTCCGGTCGAGTTCCACTACGGCACCGATCACTGGCACCGGGGCGATCTCTGGCTCGACGCGGGCGGCGCCCTCTGGCAGACCCGCGACAGCGAGATCGAGCTCAGCATCTACAACTACAGCCGGAGCGAGACGCGCTTCATCCTGCCCAAGGGCAAGCCGTTCAAGCCCAAGCGCGGCAGCAAGGACATCGGCCACCGTGTCGTGTTCCGACGGGTTCCAGGCGCACGACCGGTCGAGCCGCTGCAAACCGATGACATCGGCTACCTGAGGGCGGTCGTCGCTGCTCTCGGGCCGGTGGTGTCGTAGGCATGTCGATGGCTTTCGTCCGGTGTCCCGAGTGCGGCGGAACTGAGACCCTGCAAGCCGGTGAGGGTTGGAGACGTTGCGACAGCACCCGCTTCCACAATCCGCGGGGCCCGATGGACCTCTTCGACGGCCGTCGGTGCGGGCACGTGTTCTTCGTTGCGACTGACGAGGAGGACGGCGCGGCTTCGCGACGCGAGCGCGATGTGGCCCAGGCCTCGGACGAGTCGGCTCAGGAGCTTCAGGCGGCGTTCGAAGCAGCAACTAAGCCCGGCGAGATCGCGCGCCTGCTCAAGGCCGCGAGCCGCGAACTGGGTAGGCACGCGGCCGTCGGGCCCGGGACCGATTTGCCACAACAGGTTTATCGGGCCGCTTGGAGCCGCCTCGCTGGCTCGGGCGCTCTCGAGCCGACGCACGACATTGTCACCGTTGCATTTGAGAAGCGGCCCTCCGGGGAGGACGAATGCAATGAATTGAGGCGACAGTCGGCTTGGGACTGCGACGACGCTCGGATGATCGCCTACCTCGACGGGCAGGGCCTCCTGTGGAAGGCAGAACGTTCGGAGAGCGAGTTTCGAGGACCGGCGTCGGGTGTGGCGGCATACGCGGTGTCTGTAGGGACTAAATGCCGGTTGACTTCGCGGGGCGAGGAGCGAGGACCGGGCGGGTGCCGATACGTGTGGCAGATTGCAGGCGGGGCGACGCCGGTCCGCCCAGGAGACCCGCAGGTCCAAGCTTCGGCCTTCCCTAGCTATGCGGTCGGTCCTGTCCGTCGAATCACTGAGGTCGAAGACTCACCTTCGTCGCAACCGTGATCCGCTAAGAGCGCATCCAGGAGCATGCGGGGTTCAGACCGCGCGTCTAGCGGTCAGCCCTTAGCGAGGGGTTTAGGACCTCATCGCCGCATTCAGGTCCCAAACCCGCCGGTATCCCCGGGGATCCGCAGGGATTACAACTGCTCGCGCCCGCCTGATCCAACGGCGTTTGCAGGGGAATTGCCGGTTTCCGGCGACCACCCCCGCCTCCCTGAGAATCGTGGTGTCGCCGGTTCGATTCCGGCCCTCGCCACTCCGCTTCAGCAGTGAAGATCGCGACCCGCAAACAGTCGTGGTGTCTTCAACGCACGTCGCCGGGCTTCGCAGGAACGTCCACCGCGCGTCCACGCGGTGACTCCACGATCACGGTCGTAGCTTCATGGAGGTCCTGACCGTACTCCCCCGCGAACAGGAGCGGGCGGGCGACAGCTTCTATTCGCGCGCGGGTGTGCTGTTCACCGGCGGCGCGGTCACCTCGTTCCTTGGGGTGGCTGTGAAAGTGAGCGCGTCGGCCCGCTCGCGCCTACGCCGCGTCGCACGCGCCCTCTCGTTCCGGTTGCCCTGGCTCCGCGACCTCGTGCTCGACGCCGTCGATCGCCTTCGCGGCCGGTCGGAGCTGGTCCCTCCAGACGCCTGCTAGGCGGCGACTACAGCGAGTTCGAGCGCATCGGCGAGGAGTTCAAGCGCTACTTCGTCCGAGTTGGGTACGGAAGATCCTCCATTCCGGGGATTGGCTCAGAGTTGCTTTAGCGAAGAGGCTTGCTCCATCACTGAAGGGCTTGGCCGCCGCAAGGGCTGTGGACGAGCTCGGGGGACTCGCCATACAAGGACTCGGGCGCGGACTTCTACAAGATGGGGGTGCGCTACTACGCGCCGACGCTGATGCGCTGGACACAACAGGATTTCGTCGAGCAGCCGACCGATGCATTCGCGGCGGACCGTTACGCTTACCCGGCCGATCCGATCAACCGCGGGGACCCTTGGGCATGCTTTCGCTCGACCTTTCGGTCCAAGCGGGTCCGATCGAGGTAGGCGTGACCGTCAATGACAACTTCAACCTGCGTCCGCATGTCGGGGTGGGCTATCCCACGACACCGGAGCCAGCTTGACGCTCAACTCGTCGAACGCGCACCGCGGGGGGTCGTATTCGGGCGGCGGCTGCTTCCGTGGTATCTGCGCTAGCGGGTCGAGGGGACTCGGTGGCTCCGGCAACACGGGAGTCGGGATTGGTGTGGGTTCGAAGGGAGTCGGAACCTTCTACCGCCGTACCTGCACGAGCATCATCCCACCGAAGTGCTAGGTGACGGTCTTTGGAATCCGGTCGCCGCCGCAAGATCGTGCAACGGCTGGCGGTCGGCTCTCTTCCGCTGGCGTGGGTGACCGCCGCTCTCGTGCTGGGACTCGGCGGTGCGGCCGGCATGCCTGGCTGGTTCGCCCTGATGATCCCTGCGGGTCTAGCGTCGACGCTGCGTGGCGCCCTCATGGTCAGCAATGCGATGGCGTGCTCGACTGGTTGGCAGAGCGGGAGCGGGTTACAACGGGCCCGCGCTGGCTGCTGTATCGCGGGGAGACCCGGAGTGGCGGAGTGTGGTGGATCGTCGTCGGGCTCGGCTGCGCGGCGTTTGGCACCGCCGCCACCATCGGCCAGTGAACAGGTCGGCGATGAGGGGGCTTGCGCTGGCGGTCATCCCAGCGGCCGTGTTCCTCGTCGCAAATCACGAGCGAATCGGTGAAAACCTTCCCGTGGCGATCATCATCGCGGCACTGGCGATAAGCGCCTCGGCCACCGGCGATGGCTGCTGATCAGGGGCGGAGGCGAATAGCCGAGCACCGAACCTTCTGTTGTGCCGTCCGACCCGGCCGAGGTCCTCGGGCGGTGGATCGGCGCCGCGCTGGTCGACATCGCGTTGATGTGATCGCCGCCTTGGCCGCAGCACTCATCCTTAGCTTGACCCGCGGCGTCGCCAACCGAGACCGCACCCGAAACGACGCAGCCGACGCCACAGCAGCCGACCATCCACACCCTCTCCAACCTGTCCGACGCCGGGCGGCTCGACTCTTGCTGAGGGGCATCGCCCGGATCGAGCGGCAAGATCCAGCGCCTCCGCTTCCGGCACATGGCGGCCACCGGCCGGTTCCATCCGATCGCTCGCATGCCGCTCAAGCAGCCGCGCTGACGCGGCATCGTCAGTCCTTGGACAGCTGAACGTTGCGCATGCTCACGAACGCGGTGGCGCAGAGCTTCTCCTCGCCCCCGTCGACCGTGTAGACGTCGGCCACCGCGACGGTCATCACCTTGCCCGCCTTGATCACCCGCGCCCGTGCGACGACCGTCTCGCCATTCGCCGGCGCCAGGATCTTGACCGTGTAGTCGACGGTCATGTTCACCCATCCGGGCGCGAGCAACGTGCGCCCCGCGGAGCCGGCGGCGATGTCAGCCAGCATGCCGACCACGCCGCCCTGGAAGGAACTGCCGTCCACGGTGAGGTCTTCCCGGTGGGGCTGGATGATCTCGACCTCTCCGGGCGCGATCCGGCTGAAGTCCAAGCCGAGGCGCTTCACGGCTGGCATGCCCAGCACGGAGGCCCTGACGAGCTCCTCGAAGTCGGGGGTAGCAGCCTCGAGCGTGGTCATGGTCGGTCCTCTCTGACGCTCAACGGAGGTTAAGCGAGACCGGCCCTCGAGGCACGCCCGACCCGCAGCGGCCGGTCGCAGCGCTGCACTGCCCCCCAGCGGTGATTAGAATGCTCGCTCGGCTGCGACTAGGTAGTGGGCAAGAGGCACGATGGCAACTAGAGGGTTGAGGCGAGCAACCGATGCCCGGCGTCGATGACCTCGAGAAACCGGGTGTGATCGACACCGACTACTTGGTCATCGGTGCGGGCGCGTCCGGGATGGCGTTCACCGATGCGCTGATCCAGGAGTCTGACGCCGAGGTGGTGATGGTGGATCGGCAGCACCGCCCGGGTGGGCACTGGAACCACGCCTATCCCTTCGTGCGCCTCCACCAGCCCTCGGCCAGCTACGGCGTCAACTCGCGGGCCCTCGGCACCGAGTCGATCGACACCACCGGACCGAACGCCGGGTTCTACGAGCGGGCCACCGCGGTGGAGATCTGCGACTACTACCGCGGGGTTCTCGAGGATCATCTGCTGCCTTCTGGGAAGGTCCGATTCCTCGGGGGGTGCGACTACGTCGAGAACGGATCGAATGGGCATGCAATCACATCGCGCCTAACCGGGAAGACAACCACGGTGCGCGTACGACGCAAGGTGGTCGACGGCACGTATCTGGCGTCGTCCGTGCCAGCGACACACACGCCAGGATTCACCGTCGCCTCGGACGCGCAGCTCATTCCCGTCGGCGATCTCGTCGCCGTCAGCGAACCTCCGAGCGGCTACACGATCCTCGGTGCTGGAAAGACCGCCATGGACGCGTGCAACTGGCTGCTCGACAACGGTGTCGATCCAGACAGGATCCGTTGGATCAAGCCGCGCGATGCATGGCTGTGGGACCGCGCATCCCTCCAGCCGCTCGATCTCATCGTTTCGACAATGGAGAGACTTTCGCATGGGATCGAGGCCCTCGCCGAGGCCGAGGACGTCGATGACTTCTTCCGTCGCTTTGAGGCCTGCGGCCTGCTCTTTCGGCTCGACCCGACTGTTGAGCCAACGATGTTCCGAGGCGCCATCGTCAGTCGGGCCGAGGGAGAGAGCCTCCGGCAGATTGAGAGGATCGTCCGCCTGGGACGCGTCGTGCACCTCGGCGCCGACCGGATCGAGCTGGAGGACGGAGCCATCCCAACCGACCGGGGTGAGATTCACGTGGACTGCACCGCATACGGCTTCCGCGCAGCCCCCGCTCGCCCGATCTTCGAACCCGGACGGATCACCGTCCAGACGCTCAGCGGCGGCTTCACCGCCTTCAACGCTGCCCTGGTGGGGTTCGTCGAGTCGGTCCGCGATGACGACGCGGAGAAGAACCGGCTCTGCCCACCGGTATCGCAGCCCAGCCAGCCGATCGACTTGGTCCCGGGGGTTTGCGGCTTTCTGCGCTACTTCGCGACACATTCGGCCGAGCCGGATCTGATGGCATGGTCGGCAGGCTCCCGCCTCGCCCTGACCCGCGGGTTGACTGAGCACATGGAGGACCCACGGATGCAGTCGGCGATGGCTCGCTGGATCGCGAACCTCGAACCAGCCGTGGAGAACGAAGAGCAGCTTCTGGCTGGCTCGGCGTCCTCGAACCCCCTATCAGCCGCCGCCGACCGACAACGGGCCTGACGCATGGTCTTGAAGATCCGCGGGATCCTGCTGCGCTTCACCAACTACGAGAGCAGCATCGAGGTCGACGCACCGACCGTGCGCGCCGCGCTCACCGAGCTGACCGAGCGCTACCCGGAGATGCGGGATGTGCTGTTCGATCGGTCTGGAGCGGTTCGGCCGACGCACCTCGTGGCGCTCAACGGTGAGGCGCTCACGGCTGACGAGCTCGACCGCGCGAGCGCGGACGACGACCGCGTCGACATCGTGACGGCGGTCTCCGGCGGATAGCTTGGCGCGGCACTGCACGTACGCCGTCGTGCTGGACAGCAGCCACTTCACACCTCTCCAGCTACAGCCGACGGCGGTCGGACGGCTTGGCTTCAACGCGGGCACCCGCTGGCTGAAGGAGAACGTGTGCAGTCACCGCACTCTGATCTGGGAGCACCAGCTCGGACTCGTGCTGTGGGCGTGGGAGCTCGAGTACCGGGAGCCGTTGAGCTTCCGTGACGCCGACGAGGTGGAGGTCGACGTGGCGGGCCGCGTGAGGGGGCCCCGCTCGCAGTTCGAGGTCGAGGCGACCGTTTCCGGTCCGGCCGGGGTCGCCGTGGCGATGCGTGCCGTCCTGGTCCCGCTGGCGCTGTCCGGCGATGCAGCCCTGTCGGGTCGCCCGTGCCCGCTGCCCGACGAGCTGATCGCCGCTTTCCGCGAGGACGAGGTCGAGCCGGTTCCCTACCGGTCGAAGCTGCCGAGCATGAAGCGCGCGATCGAGGACGCGGGAACGCCGCTCGCGACGACGGAGGAGGAGTTCCGCGTCCATCGCCACCACTGCGAGGTCGCGGATCAGTGGTTCTGGGCGGAGTCGCTCGGGTTCGCCGCCGCCGGCCGGGAGGAGCTCGTCGCGCGACACGCGGGCACACGCTCCGAGCTGCGCGACGGACTCGGCGAACCGATCCGCCGCATCGATGCCGCCTGCGTCCAGACGTATCAGTTCCGCGACCTCGGCCGTGTGTCGACGACGGCCTACGACTGGGGCGACCGCCTCGCGTTCGTGCACGAGCTGGGCCTGAGCGACTACGGCGACCGCGTCCATGCAACCGCGATCGAACAGTTCTAGCACGGCATGGCCGGTCCACCCGGCCGGGGACGGCTACGCCGCCGCGCACGCCACCGAGCAGGCGCTCGGGTGCCCGTTCGACGCCGGCAGCGCGATCTCGTTCGAGGCCCTGGTTCGGGCCGACGAGGAGGAATCGTCGGCGGACTGGGCCTTCGCGACCCTCGGGGAGCTGGGCGCATACCAGTCGCTCGTGCCGGTGGCGGAGGGAGGACGGCTGGACTCGTTCGACGACCTGCTGATGTTCACGCGCCTGCTCGCACGGCGCGATCTCGTGCTGACGGTCGGACTCGGCTCCACCTTCCTCGCGGCGATCCCGATCTGGCTGTGGGGAGATGCGGCGCAGCGGGCGCGAGCCGCGGAGATCGTGACCGGCGGCGGCTTTGCGACGCTCGGTGTCACCGAGGAGTCGGCCGGAAGCGACCTCGTCGCCACCAGAACGCGGGCCACGCGCGTCGACTCCGGGTTCAGGCTCGACGGCGAGAAGTGGCTGGTCGGCAACGCCCGGCGAGCCGACTTCTACGTCGTCCTGGCGCGCGCCGAGCCATCCTTCGGGCTGTTCCTTGTCGATCGCGATCGGATCGAGAGCGGGACCGTTCAGAAGCTGCCGAAGGTGCGGACGCGCGGCCTGCGCGGACACGACCTGAGCGGCATGGTGTTCCGAGGCTGCCTCGTACCGGCCGATGCGGCCGTCGGTCGCGTCGGCCGCGGTCTCGAGATGGTCTCAGGGACGTTGCAGTTTACGCGTACGCTCGTCGCCGGGATGTGCCTCGGAGCAGCAGACACCGCACTGCGGATCGCGCTGCGCTGGGCGCGGACACGTCGACTCTATGGGGAATCGATCCTCGACCTCCCACCGGTGCGGCGGCTGCTCGCAGGAGCCTTCGCGGATCTGCTGATCTGCGAGTGCACGGCCATACCGGCTGCACGCGGGCTCAACGTGGCGCCCCACCGGATGAGCCTGTGGTCGCCGATCGTGAAGTACCTCGTGCCGTCGTTGTGCGAGCAGGTCGTGCGCGACTCCGCCGAGGTGCTGGCCGCCCGCAACTTCCTCCGTGAAGGCCTCGCCTCTGGTGTCTTCCAGAAACTCGCCTCCGATGTGGCGATGGCGACGGTGTTCGAGGGCACCCAGCTCGTGCAGCTCGAGACCGTGCGCGCACAGCTCGCGCACGGCATGCGCCGCCGTCACGCGCTCGCGGACGAGGCCGTCGCCCGCGCCGAGCTATTCACACCGGGGGCCCCGGTGGCGCCTTGGGACCCGCAGAATCGAAGGCCATCCCTGTCCTACGGGCGCGACGACGAGATCGTCGACGGCCTCGAAGACGTCGTCGAGGAGCTCCATGCCTCGCCGGCGCAGGCGGCTCACCACTTGGTCGTGCTCGCCGCGCGCGTACTCGAGGTGCGGGACGAGACGAGGCGCGACCTCGCGAGCCTGGCCGCCGGCGACTTCGACCGGTCGACGAAGGGATACGACCTGGCTCGCGCGCACTGCCTCGTGCACGCCGCGGCCTGCTGCCTGCACGTGTGGCTCGAGAACCGCGAGCGGCACGGGGGCGACTTCGCGGACGGGCACTGGGTCGTGCTCTGCTTGACGCGCTTGTTCGAGAAGCTCGGAAGGCCGTGCGCGCAGCCGGCCACAGTCGCGGAGGAGCGCTGCGCAACCTGGCTCAGCGAACTCGAGGAGCAGAACCGGCTCTTCTCGCTGGTGCCGTTCCCGCTCGCCCCGGCGAGCCCCGCATCCACCGGAGGTGATCTGTGAGCGCATCCGAGCACGACCTGGAGCGCATCATCGTCGAGCTGCTCGGGCTCGAGGAGGGGGAGCTGGACCCGGACCGCGCGCTCGGAGAGCTTGGAATCGACTCCCTGACCGCTGCCGAGCTGTCGGCGGCGATCGAGGACAGGTTCGGGCTCATCATCGCGCTGGAGCGCTTCCTCGGCGAGGAGACGCTCGCCGACATCGGGCGTGACGTGGGCGGCGAGCGAACGGCGGTGCAGTCGTGAACGTGATCGACGCCGCGGTCGAGCCCCGCACCGGATCCCGCTGGCAGGCGGAGGTGGAGAGCCTCCGGATGGAGGCGAGGAGCAGGTTCCGGTCGTTCATCGAGCGCCGGTCCAATCCGGCCGCGCGCGAACGCGATCGCAGGAACTCGCCGGTCGTGCGAAGCCTGTTCGAGGAAGCAGCCGAGATCGGACTCCTCCCGTTCTCGCTGCCGACCGACGTGGGTGGTGAGGGGAGGAGCAAGTTCGAGTGGGGCATCCTCCTGGAGGAGCTCGCGACCGTCGCGACCGACCCGGGCTTCTCGATCCTCCTCGACGTCAGCGTCGAGACGACGGAGCTCATCCTGCGAACGGGCAGGCCCGATCTCGCCGAGCGCTACGTGCCGCGCCTCGTCTCGGGGCAGTCGATCGGCATGGCCGCGTCCTACGAGAACCGCGACTACTACGACTACACGTCGACCGCGCGACAGGTGGGCGACGGTTGGGTCCTGAATGGCCGCAAGGCGTTCGTCGCCGCCGCGCGGATGGCGGACCTCTTCGTCGTCTACGTTCGCGACGAGGAGTCGAACGACCTGCTCGGCTTCCTCGTCGAGCGCGACGACCCCGGCGTCACGATCTCGGGGCTCGAGACGATGGGGCTCAGGTCGCTCGGCCTCGGCCAGATCACCCTGTACGACGTCCGGCTCCCCGGCGAGCGCCTCGTCTGGCACGCCGACGCCCTCAGCGAGATGAACGCGTACTTGAGCAACAGGCGGCTGACGACCGCCTGCGCCCTCGTGGGCACGATGGACGCCCTGACGGCTCGCTGCGTCGAGCGGCTGTCCACTCGGATCCGAGGTGGGCGGCCGGTCCTGGACTACCCGAACGTGGAGCGCAGCGTGGGGGAGATGCGCGTCGCGATCGAGACCTCGCGTGCGATCGTGCATCGCGCGCTCGACGCGACCCGCGGACACCGGGATCGGTACTTCGACGTCCTCGCCACCGCCGCGAAGCAGCAAACGGCGGAGACGGCTGTCCGCGTCGGCCAGCTCGTCATGAATCTGCAAGGCGGCCAGAGCTACATGACCTTGCAGCCGTGGGAGCGGTACATGCGGGACGTCCTCGGGCTGATCGGGGGCCAGGGGGCCCAGGAGCTCCTGCTCATCCAGCTTGGCCAGCGAACGGTCACCGAGATCGACGCCAAGCAGGCCAGGGACGAGGCGGCCGACCGCACGGCCGCCCGTCTCGGAGCGTCCTTCTGGGCGCTGTCGACGCTCGGCGCCGCGCTCGACAGCGGCCTGCTGGACGAGCTCTCGAGCCTGCGAACCTCAGACGAGATCACTGCGCGGAGGCTCGAGGTGCTCACGGCCGCAGGGCTGCTGCGTCGGCGGGAGGACGGCCTCGCCAGGCTCGAGGACGACCTCCACGCGCTGCTGAGCGACGCCACGGCCCGAGCGGCCCTAGAGGCGGAAGTGCGCTCCACGCTGAGCGCCGGGGCGGCGTTCTTCGCCAGTGCGCGCGACGGGGTCCTCGACGGCGAGCCTCTCAACGCCCTCGGCGAGGCCGGTGTGGGCGCCGGCGACGCGCTCCGGCGGCTCATCAGATCGTCATGCGCGTTCGCCGTGCTCGCCGCCGCGCTGGAGACCCGGCTCCTCGACGAGCTCGCGCTGCTTCGCAGCCCCGACGCCGTGGGCGACCGCATCGGCGCGCCCGGCGGAGTGGTCGAGCGGATGCTGGCGATCCTCGCGGAGGCCGGGCTCGTTCGCCACGACGGCGGCGGTTACGCCATCCACGCGGGCCTCGAGCCGGCGCTCTTCAGCGGCGCGCGCCGAACGGCGCTCGAGTCGGACGCGCGCTCGACGCTCACGGGGCTTGCCGGCTCCCTCGCCGGCGAAGCCGAGCCAGACCGCCTGCACGAGGGCACGGCCGGGGCGTTCTGCGAGGCGCTGCTGGAGCGACACATAGCGGAGCTCGAAGGGCTCGATGACCTGCTCCGGGAGCCGTCGGCCCGGGTTCTCGTCGTGGGTCCCGGAAGCGCCGAGCTCGCGATCGAGCTCTGCCGCTGGCTGCTCAGCGTGCGAGTCGTGGGTCTCGAGGAGGGGCCCGCTGCGCTCACCCGCGCAAACGCGGACGTGGCCGCGGCCGGCTTCGCGGACCGGGTGGAGGTCCACGACCGGGGCGTCGGCGACGCGACCGAGCCCGGGACGATTGCGCTCGCGTGCGTTCCCGCGGCATTCCACGGACGCGGCGCCCTCGCCGAGGCGCTCGCGGGGATGCGGAGCGCCGTGTCGGATGGCGGTTGGGTGGTAGCGGTCATGCCGAGCCGGCCTCGAGACGCGCTGGGAGCCGCCGTCTGGGGACTGCGGACGGCGCTGTGCGGCGGCGACCCTCTGCTCGACGAGGAGGCGCTCGAGGGGCTGCTGCGGGCGTCGGGCTTCCCGCTCCCGCGCACGCTTGAACAGCTGCCAGGGCTACGACTGCGCCTCCTGGCGGCCCGCAACCTGCAGGCGTCGTCATGAGCAGTGCGGCCTCGCCCGATCTCGGCCGTCGTGCGCGAAGCTTCGGGGACCTGCTCCAGCGCCGGGCGGACTCCGCGCCGAGCGCGACCGCCGTCGTCTTCCTCGAAGACGACGGCTCCGAGTATCCGCTGACCTACGCCGAACTCCACCGCAGAGCATCCGACATCGCCGCTGCGATCGAGGCAGGCGGCAACGACGCGAACGAGCCCGTCCTGTTGTTGTTCCCGCCGGGGCCCGACTACGTCGCCGCGCTCTTCGGCTGCTTCTACGCCGGTGCGCCGGCGGTCCCGGCCTATCCTCCGATCCCGACCCGGATGAGCCGGACGCTGCCGCGCCTGCTCGCGATCTTCGAAGACTCAGCGGCCGGCGCCGTGCTCACCATAGGAGCCTTGAGGGAGGTCGTCGAGCAGTGGTTCCAGCCCTCTGGCGACACCGCGCCGCCACGAGTCATCGCGACCGACGAGCTCGCGCGCACGGAAGGGGGCCGAGCCTCGGCCGGGGTTGCCCCCGACACGCTTGCGCTGCTCCAGTACACGTCGGGCACCACCTCGTCGCCGCGCGGGGTGATGCTCACGCACGAGCACCTGCTGAGCAACTGCGCGCGCGTCTACCACTCGCTTGGGATCTCGGCCGAGGACAGCGCCGTCATCTGGCTTCCGCCGTACCACGACCTGGGCCTGATAGGTGGGATCATGCAGTCCGTGTACGCACCGATGTCGTGCGTGCTCATGTCGCCGATGACCTTCCTGCGGCGCCCGATCGTCTGGTTGCGCGAGATGTCCCGCAACCGGGCCACCACTACGGGCGGCCCGAACTTCGCCTATGACCTCTGCGTGCGGCGGACGACCCCGGAGGAGCGCGAGGGGCTCGATTTGAGCAACTGGGAGATCGCGTTCACCGGCGCGGAGCCGGTAAGCGCGCAGACCATCGAGGACTTCAGTCGAACTTTCGCCCCGTACGGGTTCCGGCGCGAGGCGTTCTATCCGTGCTACGGGCTCGCGGAGGCGACCTTGATCGTCAGCGGCGGCACGAGAATGGCCGGCCCGAAGGTCATTCGCGTCAACCGCGACCGGCTGGAGGGAGAAGGCGTGGCCGAAACGACGGACGACCCGGCACGGGTGCTCGTCGGATGCGGAACTCTGCCGTCCGAACACCGTGCGGTGATCGTCGACCCCTCGTCGCTGCGGGCGCGTCCCGAGGGGCACGTGGGGGAGATCTGGTTCTCGAGCCCGAGCGTCGCCGCGGGCTACTGGCGCAAGCCGCTCGAGACGCAGGCGGTGTTCGAAGCGGTGACCTCGGATACCGGCGAAGGACCCTTTCTGCGCACGGGCGACCTCGGTTTCGTGCTTGACGGCGAGGTGTTCGTGACCGGGCGCTTGAAGGACGTCATGGTCATCAACGGGCGCAACTATCACCCGGAGGACATCGAGAAGGCCTGCGAGGCGGCGGTCGCCGGCTTGCGGCCCAGCTGCGGAGCGGTGTTCGGCGTCCACTCGGACTCTGGGCCGGAGAGCATGGTGGTCGTCTACGAGGTCGCCGGCGAGGACGCCGACGACCACGCCGACACGTTGGAGGCGATCCGGCGGACGGTCTCGATGGACGTGAACGTGCAGCCCGAAGCCGTGGTGCTGATCCAGCCGAGGACGCTTCCGAAGACCTCGAGCGGCAAGATCCAGCGGTTTCTGTGCAGAGAGCAGTACTTCGCGGACGAGCTCGACGTGGTGGCCCGCTGGGACGCGCCCCGACGCGCTTCCCGCTGACCACGGCCGCCCCTACTCGACGGCGGGGTGGGGGGTCCTCGCCTCGAGCCAGCGGGGGAGCCACCACGCTCGGTCCGACAGCAGGCGCATCAGCGCGGGCAGCGCGAGCAGCCTGATGACGAACGCATCGACCGCCACGGCGATGGCGAGCCCCACGCCGAACTGGCGGATGGTCATGAAGTCCGAGGTCCCGAAGGCCAGGAAGACCGCGATCATGATCATCGCCGCACCGGTCACTATCCGGGCCGTGGCGGCGAGCCCGCGGGCGATCGCCTGATCGGTGTTGCCGCTCAGGAGGTGCTCCTCCCGGACCCGCGCGAGGATGAACACCTCGTAGTCGATCGCGAGTCCGAAGATGACGGTGATGATCGTCACCGCAGTGAACGTGTCGGTATAGCCAGGACCTCCGAGGAAGCCCGTGTTGAAGAGCAGGGCCATCAGAGCGAAGGTCACACCGACGGTCGCGATGTTCAGCACGACCGCGACCAGCGGCAAGAAAACCGAGCGGAGCAGGGGCACGAGCACGACGAACGTCATCGCCGCCAGGGCGACGACGATGATCGGAATGCGATCGCGCGTCCGGTCGTTGTACTCGCGATACCCGGCCGCGAAGCCACCGACTCGTACCTGCGCTCCCGTTTGCCGCGCGAGCTCGTGCGAAGCATGAATCAGGCGTTGGTTCAGCTCGCGGCCCGCCGGGTCACGGATACCGGTCTTCGGCACCACGACTATGCGCCCGCTGTGACCACCCTCGTCCACGTTGAGGACGAAGCCCGCACGGTTGCGGTCGCTCGGGCCCGCTGAGTCGATCGCTGCCAGGTACAGATATCCCGAGCTCCCGAGGGGCCGCACCTCGGGGTCGGACCGCGCGCGCAGGGAGGCGACCCGGTCGGCCAGCGGACGCAGACCGACGACGAACTCGACGTCGGCGTCGCGCTCGACCAGTGCCTCGAAGCGTGCGATCGCCGCGAGCGTGTCGGGATCTGTCAGCGGCTGCTGGCGATCGTCGACGATGACCTCGAAGGTGGTCTCGTAGCCGGGCCCGAACGCCTCGCGAACACGCTCGGAGTCGCGCGCCACCTGGGACTCGGACGAAAGCAGGTCCGCCGCGGGCGGGCTCGTCCTGAGCGCGAGTGCCCCTGTGCTCGCGAGTACCAGGACGAGCACGGTGGTCGTCGCCACCAGCAGCGGTCGCTTCAGCGCGAAGCGCGCGATGGAAGGAAGGCCCGCGCGGGCCCCACCCGCGCCACGACGGAATTGCCAGCGGTCGATGCGGTGGCCGATCAGCGCGAGCGCGGACGGGACGATGAACACGGCTGTCGCGACGCTGAGCACGGTCGCGACGACGACGGCGACAGCCCCGGCCACCATGACGTCCCCCGACGCCAGCAGCGCCGTGATGGTCATCGCGGCAACGAGCGCCGCGCCGGCGAACAACACGGCGCGCCCCGCGGTAGCCAGCGCTGTCTCCGCCGCCTGGAAAGGGACCGCTCCCGTCCTCAGCTCCTCGCGGAAGCGAGAGACGAGCAGCAGCGAGTAGTCGACGCCGAGCGCAAGGCCGAGCATGGCCACGAGCGTCGCGGCGACCGGGTGGAGCGGCGCCACGTCCGAGAGCAGCGCCAGCACGCCGTAGCCCGCCGCCACCGTGGACAACCCCATGACCAGGGGGACCGCCGCCGCGATCGGCGAGCCGAAGACGACCAGCAGCACGAGGATGAGGATGGGCGCCGCGAGCTTCTCGGAATCGGTGCCCGCGTCGAGCGCCGCGTCGATGGTCGCCTTGCCGACGTTCGCGGTGCTCGCGACGTGCTCCTGCACCGGCGGTGCGATGCCGGCTCGCACGATCCGCTCGGTCCGGGGTACGAAGTCGAGCCAGCCCTCACCCCGGCGATGCTCGACGCTGACCACCAGGCCAGCGACGTCCGCGGACGGCCGGAGCGGAGCGAGCGCGGACGACGGCGGCCACGGTGCGAGAACGTGCGTGCCCGGTTCGGCGGCCAGGCGGCGGGCGAGGGCGGTGCCCTGTCTGTCGAGGCTCGCCTTGGGTCCGCGCAGCATCACGAACATCAATTCATCGTCGAAGCGTTCCTCCTTGAGGTCGGCCGCCTCGCCGGCCTCCGAGCCGCTCACGGCGGAGGCGTTTTTGGCCTCCAGCCGGCTCTCCACGTCCCGGCCCGCGGCTGCCAGCGCCAGCATGACCAGAGCCCACAGGACCAGCGAGAGGCGCGGGCGACGTAGCGCCATGGCCGGAAGGCGGAGCAAGCCTAGAGTGGCGCCCGCGCGCACCGACCGGGGTGAATTCGAGGCATCCACTGAGCCCTTAGCCGACGCGGCACGTTACAGCATGATCTAGGCGCTCTTGGAGTAGGGTGCCCGGCCCCGTCGACGGTCACCAACGGGGCGACCACGGCATTCCGCTATCACTGGTAGGTGACTGTGAGCGAACGGCTGCGGCTCTACGTTCTTCCGCTATCGCACCCCTGCGAGACCGCGCGGCTGATGCTGCGCCACAAGGGCCTGACCTTCAAAGAGACCGAGCTCCTGGGCCTGCTCTCGCACTGGCTTCTCCCGCGCCTCGGCTTCGAAGGAAAGACGGTGCCCGCGCTCGCGGCCGGCAAGGAACGGGTACAGGGCACGCTCGCGATCTCACACTGGCTCGAGGAGCACCAGCCAGACCCCCCGCTCTTCCCGGCCGAGCCCGAACTTCGGCAGGCCGTCTCGGAGGCCGAGCTATGGGGCGACGATGTCCTCCAAGACCTCGCACGGCGCATCCGCCTATGGGCGCTGCCCCGCGACCGCGAGGCGCTGGCGCGGCTCGCCGCGCTCTCGAGCGTGCCAGCCCCGCGCCGGCTCGCGGTGCCGGTTACGCGAGGCATCTTGTTGCGCATGCAGAGGATGCGGGACGTCAGCGACGAGAGCCTCGAAGAAGACCTTGCGATGTTGCCGGAGACGCTCGATCGCGTCGACGCCTGGATCGCGGACGGCATCGTCGGAGGCGACGAGCCCAATGCCGCGGACTTTCAGCTAGCGCCGTCGCTAGCTGAACTCCTCGGGATGGAGGATCTGCGGCCGCTGATCGCCGGGCGCCCAGCCGCGGGCCTCGCGTCCCGCTATGCCGGCACGTGGCCCGGATCCGTCTCGGCGAGAGTCCTACCTGTTCGTCGCGTCGACCACCCAGTGGCACCTTCCTGAGGCCTGGCCGGGGGGCGGCATCGTGCTCGAGCCTCGGTGGACCGCCATCCGCGTGCCTCGAATGCCCGCCCGCCTGGCGATTCGTAGAGCTCTATCGGCTCGAAGGCGCGACGCTCCGCGTCCCCGAAAATCGTGGTGTCGCCGGTTGGATTCCGGCCCTCGCCATTTTGTCGAAGGCCCGCAAAACGGGGCCTTTTCGGCCCGGTGTCGGCGCCCGAAGCGATGGGCCTAAGCGCTACTTCCGCGCGCCACGTCCCAACCACGTCCCAGTAGCGAATCGTCTAGTGGCAGGCGGGACGAGTCACGGGTTCAATCAACGGGACCAATGCGATTTGCTCGGTCGGTCCCGGCGGCGCCTCGAGGCCGGCGCGGACGCGCTTGCGGTACTGGGACGGCGCGAGGCCGAGCTCCCTGTTGAAGGTCCGCTCGAGGGTGCTCAGGCCCTGGAACCCGACCGCGAAGGCGATGGTGGTGACCGAATCATCGCTCTCGGCGAGCAGCGCACGGGCTTTCGCCAGCCTCAGGCTCGTGACGAAGTCGATGAAGCGGGTGCCGGTCACGCGCTTGAACGTGCGGGAGAAGTGGGAGCGGCTCATGCACGCTTCCCGCGCCACGCAATCGAGTGGAAGCGGGCCCTTCGAGAAGTTCTCGCGGATGTACTCGACCGCCCCCATGATCGAGTCGGGAACGTCGCCCGTCTGCAGCCACGCGGGGTCGCCGTTGCGAAGCATCGGCTTCGTTGCGCCGTTGCCGTGCGCGGCGCCTGGGACGTGTGCGGCCGGCCGGGCCGGCGCGCCTCCGGGCCCGCGCATGCACCGCGCGAACCAGACGAGCTCGTCGACCGCCGCGCGCACACGCTCGAGCAGCACCTGGTCGGCGACCTCGTAGCGCTCGCCGACCCTTCGGAACCCCGGCACCGCGGCCACCACCTGCGAGGGGATGGTCGTGGCGCCGAGCGCCGCGACCACGACCCGCAGGTGGTCGAGCGCCTGCGGCGTCGAGGTGGGTCCGCAGGTCGCCATCAGGGCCACCGGCTTGCCGGCCACCGCGGCCGCGTCGAGCTGGTCGAGCGAGTGCTTGATCAGCCCCGAGTACGAGCCGTGGTACGTCGGCGTGACGAGCATGAGCGCGTGTGCGCGCATCGACATCGCACGCAGCCCGGTCGGAGGGGGCGCCCGCCTCGCGCCGGGCGGCCGGTGGTCGGCCGTTCCCACCTCCCACACCATGGACGCGGCGTCGCGCTGCTCGACGATCGCCGCCGCAGCCTCGACCAGCCCCTGCGTGCGGGACGGTCGATAGCGACTGCCGCCGATGATGAGGACGCTAGCCCGCTGACGGCTGGACATGCGACCGTTGTTGCGCCGGTCCGCGAGGAGGAGGGGGAGGGAGTCCGCATCGCCGGGGACCCCCCTCTGGTGCCGCCCTCCCCCCCAACGTGTGGACCGGCGCCGTGGCGGGACCGGGGCCGTTTCTCCCTCGACAGACCATTCGGCCGGCGCAATGTCGCCTCTCCGGCGTCCCTTGTCATCCTCCCAAAGATTGATCTTGGGCAGGTGGAGGTGTAGATCCCCAAGTGGGGAGGTGCCCCGCCCGGTCGGGGTGCTCAGAGCTCGGCGTCGCGGAGGAGCGCGGCCACCTCCGCCCGGCGCTCGACGTTCAGCTTGCCGAGGATGCTGTGGACGTGGCTCTTCACGGTCGTGAGCTCGATGCAGAGGCGCTCCGCGATCTGCTTGTTGGAAAGCCCGCGCCGGACCAGCTCGACGACCTCCCGCTCGCGCCTCGTAAGGTCGTCCACCAGCGAGCGCGCGGGCCGCTCGGGGCGGCGTGAGGTCCAGCGCGCGAGCGTCTCGACGACTCCCGGCGGGCAGGCGACCTCACCGGTCGCCACCCGCTCGAGCGCCTCGACGAGCTCGGCCGCGGTCGTCGCCCGCGGGAGATAGCCCACCACGCCGGCCTCCGCGCACGCGACGACCGTCGCCTCGCCGGGATCGACCACCAGGATCTCGGGTCGAAGCCGCTCGACCAGGCCGGCCCCGTCCTCGAGCGACGCGGCGGTTCCGACGACGGAGAGCCCGTCGGAGTCGTCGAGGACGCGCCGGAGGGACTCTCGATAGAGCGCGCTCCCGCCGACGATCGCTATCCCCACCGTTCGGTGGACTGGCTGTTGCATACGAACATATGTTCGCACAGATGAAGACCGCTCGGCTCGCCCCCCCGACAGTTCCGCCGCCGGACGTGAGCCCACCTTCATCCGCGCCTTTGACGTCGAACTAGCAGGTCCGAAGACGCCGGAGCGCAACGGATGCGGGTTCTGAGACATCCGCCCGCATCTCGGCGTACGAGTGCCGGTCATCGAGCAACAGGTGCAGGGGGCGGGCGCCGTCCATGGTCGTGTGGATGGTGCACAAGGGGATGCTGGCGGGGGGCTCGAAAGCCATGAGAACCTCCTGGTTGGCGTGGGAGCCGAGCGGCTCTCCGACAACCCCGCTTCCTCGCGGCAGCGGATTACAGCTCGTCTGCGTAGGCGGGTTTCGGTTCCGTCCGGCCCAGGGTGTAATCGGCGCGCCGCGGCGTGCGGTATTAGGGCGACTCTGCAGTTCTCTCGACTAGATCGGGCGCGCTCTTGCCATCGGACGAGCACTCGGCACACGACAATCAGGACTCCCGCCGGCTTAGCGAGCTGGCCAAGGCCCTCGGGTCCGACCCTCTCTCCCCCGAGGCCAACCGGCTCATCTCCGAGTTGATCCTCGGCTGGCGGCGGTACTACGAGCCCTGGCTGGTGTTGAAGGCGGGCCGGCACGTGGCCGACGCGGTCGTCAGCTCGGTGGAGCTCCGCCTGTTCCGCCTGCTGCGGCGCAAGCAGCAGTTCGACTCGCCGTGGCGCAGCGTGGTGTGGAGCATGGTGCGCAACGAGCTGGCCAGCGAGCGACGCCGGCTGGCCCGCCGAAGCGAGCACGAGACGGCGGTCGGTGAGGTCTTCGCGAGGGACTCCGGCGCCGAGGAGCCCTCCCACCCCCTCCTCGAGGAGGCTGTCGAAAGCCCCGAGCACGACGTGGCTCGCCTGCGTCGCGCCCTCGTCAAGCTCTCGTCTGACGATCAGCGGCTGCTCGAGCTGCTGTTCGACCAGGAGCTGGATCGCACGCGGGCAGCGACCCGGCTCGGCATCAAGCCTGGGACGTTGAGCGTCCGGAAACACCGTGCGCTGGCGCGCCTGCGCGCGGCGTGGGATGAGGCTGAGGGTGTGTAATCACATGGGCGCATGGAGCGGTATCGGGTCATGACCAAGCTTCTGCATGATTTCGACGCCGAGTACGGCGCTCTCCCCGACTACGAGGTCGAGGCCATGTGGCGCCACGCCGTGCTGCACGACCCGGATGCCCGTGAGCCGCTGCTGCGTCAGCTGGTCCTGCGCGCGGCCACCGTCATCGACGAGACCGTGCAGCGCGAGGGCGCTGCGGCGGGCTTCAACGAGATGGACGTCAAGAACGCCTTCGACGAGGCGGCGCAGCGGCTCATGTCGCGCCTGCGTGTGGACATCGACATCAGGAACGTTCGTGCGGTAGCCCATGAGCTGGCCTGCCAGGTGGTGGCCGACCCGGATCGCCGCCGCGCCCCGGCGCGGCCGCGCTTCGCCGCGCCTCCGCGGCCCCGCTTGCATCTCGTCGATCCGGAGGGCGACCGATGAACGCAGCCGAGCAGGTGTTCCTGGAGGCGCTGGAGGACCTTCGCGATGGTCGCGAGCAGCCGGTGGAGCGCTACCTGGATCGTGTGCCGGCGACCGAGCGTCGACTGCTGGCCGATCTCCTGGCCTCCTACTTCGCTTCGCGCGAGGAGCCGGCTGATCCCTACGCCAACGCCGAGCTGTTCGAACGCACCCTGGCGGCGGTCGACCGGGTGGCTGCCGAGGAGTCAGGTCAGGCTGGCGTGCTGCCGGGCATGCTGGTGGAGCTGAGCCGCACGCGCGGACTGAAGCGCGGTGATGTCGTGACCGGGTTGCAGTCCGCCCTCGGGCTGCCCGACAGGGCGCGGGACTTCCTGGCCGAGCTCTATCACCGTCTCGAGTCGGGCCGGGTCCCGGGCTCGGGCCTGCATCCCAGGCTGATCACGGCGCTGGGCCAGGTCTTCAAGCTGCCGGACGAAGAGGTGGACGCGGCTCGGCGCCCTCTCGGCCCGCCGCACGCGCTGCGGGCAGCCCTGGCGTTTGGACGGGGAGGCGGCGAGCTGGGCGCGGTGGAAGATCAGGACCGGCCGCAGCCACCCGTCGAAGAGGATCTGCGCCAGGTGTTCCTCCTGTTCTACGGAGGCCACGGCGCCTGAGCCGTCACATCGAGCACGCGAGGTGCTCGCAGACTTCGAGGCCAGCTATGGCTACGACGGCGGGCTTCCGGTGCCGGTCGAGGAGATCGCCGATTCGCTGGCGCGCCTGCTGGTGCGCGAGGTGGATGACCTGTCGCGAATCGCCGGCGCCCCCGCCGGCCGCAGGTTGTCGGGCGTCTTGCTGTGCGAGCCCAGCAACACCATCTACGTCGACGCGGCCGAGGCGCGGCGGTCGCCGGGCCGCCGGCGCTTCACCGTCGCGCACGAGCTGGGCCACTGGTTCCTGCACGCCACCCACGAGCCGGGTGAGCGCTTCGAGCGCTTCTGCCGGGGGGAGGACCTGAAGAGCACCCGCAGCAAGGAGGGCGAGGCCAATGAGTTCGCGGCCGCCTTGTTGATGCCCGAGCAGCTGTTGGCCGAGACGGCCGAGCAGCTGCGCATGAACGTCCCGCTCCTGGCCAAGCGCTTCGACGTCTCGGTGCCGGCCATGCGGCTGCGGCTGCTGACTCTGGATCTGCTGCCAGAGTGGATGCGCTGATGCGCATCGCACACATGGCGGACACCCATCTCGGCTTCCAGCGCTGGAGCTACCTCGACGAGGACGGGCGCAACCAGCGCGAGAGCGACGTCTATCGCGTCTTCGACCAAGCCGTCGACCAGATGATCGAGCGGGAGGTCGAGGCCGTGATCCACGCCGGTGACCTCTTCGAGGCCTACCACCCGCCCACCCGGGCGCTGGAGGTCGCGCTCGACGGCTTCGCTCGTCTCAGGAGGGCCGGCATCCCGGTGATCGCCATCCCTGGCAACCACTCGACTCCTCGCACCGCGGGGGCAGCGCACGTATTCGGGTTGTTGGAGCGTTTCGGCGTGAAGACCATCTGGCGCGGGCCCGGCAAGGCTCGGGTTGGCGAATTGGTGGTGACCGGGGTGCCTCATCATCACCGCCCGGACACCTTGCGAGATCGGATCAAGGCCTGCCGACCCGACCCCAAGGCCACGTTCAACGTCCTGGTCCTGCACGTGGGCACGGAAGGGCTCGCCGGCGCCGGGGATCGCGAAACGGCTGCCATCGAGCTCGAGCCGGAGATATTGGACGAGGGAGCCGAGTTCGACTACATGGCCCTCGGTCACCTGCACAGCCATGACCGCCCGGTCGTCAACGCTTGCTATGCAGGGTCGCTGGAGCGCCTGACGTTCCAGGACACCGCCCGCAAGAAGGGCTGGGTGGAGGTGGATCTGGCCGCCGCCGGACGGAAGGGCTTCCTGCGGCTGGTGGAGGTGGAGCCTCGCCCCTCCATCCAGCTGAGTCCGGTGGATGCCACCGGTTGCGATGACCTGCTGCCTGTGCTGGAGGCGGCGCTGAGCAAGCACGAGCTGAGGGACGCCATGGTGCGGGTACCGGTGGTGGGGGTCGACCAGGGCACATGGCGGGCGCTCGACCGGGGCGCGTGGACAGAGCTGACCGAGCCGGCCCTGCATGCCGAGCTGGAAGCGGAGTTCGCCACCCTGGCCGCCGGCCCGGTGGCCGCCAACCTCCAGGTGGACGACTTCCTGCGGAGCCAGGTGGCAAAGGGGCTGGACCCCGACGAGGTCATCTCGCGCGCGCAGGGGTTCCTGGCCCGAGCCGCTGAGGAGCTGGCCGAGGCCTGAGCATGCGGCTGAAGACGCTGCAGCTCGAGAACTTCCGTTGCTTCGCCGCCGTGAACCTGGACCTCGACGGCATGGGGTTGATCGGCGTTCGCGGCCGCAACGGGGTCGGCAAGAGCACCTTGTTCGAAGCCATCTACTTCGCGCTCTACGGACAGCGCCATGGCCTACCCGCGCGGCGCGACGGCGCGGGTGCCGACGAGCGCCTGCGCGTCTACGTGGAGCTTGACTTCGACGCCCACAAGGTGGAGGTGGAGCGCACCGAGGACGACGCTCGGCTGACGGTCGACGGCCGACCGGAGGCGAACGGCCGCGAGAGGACCACCGCCGAGGTGAGCCGCCTGCTGGGGCTCTCGCGGCAGCAGTTCGACTCGACCTTCTACGCGCGCCAGAAGGAGATCCAATCCTTCGCTGCCGCGCGCTCTCGCCGCCCGGCGATCGAGCGGCTGCTCGGCTTGACCCAGCTCCGGCGAGCCACCGAGCTCGCCCAGGAGCAGGCCAAGCAGCAGCTGGTCGTGGTGCAGACCCTGCAAGAGGAAGCCGCCAACGTCGAGGAGGCCAAGCGGATCCTCTCGGAGCGGCGTGAGCAGGCCAAGCAGAACGCCCCGCTGGTGCAGGCGGCGAAGCAGCGGCGAGACGAGTTGCAGACCCAGCGCGAAGAGGCTTGGGAGCGATTGAAGGAGGCCCAGGATCGGGCCACGCAAGCCGAACAGGCGCGGTCCGCGCAGCGCCTGGCCGCACGGGAGCACGAAGCGGCCAGACAGCAGCATCAGGCTGCCGAGAAAGCCCTGCACGCTGCCGATCGGGCCGTCGCCGAGATCGAGCGGCTCGCGCCGGTTGCCGGTCGTGTCGCCGAGCTCCAGGCCCGGGTCAGCGAGTTCGAGCTGCGAGAGCAGGCTCACGAGCAGTATCTCAGCGTGCGGGAAGCACGGGCGGACGTCCAGCGCAAGCGCGCCGCCCTGATCGACGAGCTGTCGGGTCTTCCTGAGCCCGAGACCTCGGCCGAGCAGTTGCGAGCTTCGGCCGATCAGTTGCGCGCGCGGCGCGACGTCCTGACGCAGGAGCTGCTCGAGAGCACAGAGCGGGTTGCGGCCCTCACCCGCCAGCACGACGAGGCGAAGCGTCACCAGCAGGTGCGGGCTCGCCTCGAGCAGCTCGACCGGAAGCTGGCGAAGCTGCCCGCGGTGCAGCAGCAGGAGGAACAGGCCCGGGACGCCCAAGCCGAGCTGGAAGGCGAGCGCGCGGAGATCAAGCGTCGCCTGGAGGACGAACGGGCTCATCGCGACGAGGTGGAGCGAGATGGCCCCAACGCGGAGTGCCCTCGTTGCCGGCGTCTGTACGGCAAGAGCTTCAAAGACATCCTGGCCGGATTCGAGGCCGCCATCGGGCGGTTGGAAGAGCGGGGGACCGCCCTCGAGCAAGCCACGCGAGCCACGCGCAAGTCACACAAGCGGCTCGTGGCTCGCCTGCACGAGCTGCAGCGCTTGGAGGGAGAGCGAGCCAGCCTGCCGGTGCTGGATCCCGAGACGTCGGCGGACGTGGGCGAAACCGAGCGACGGCTGGCGGAAGCCGAGCAGCGTCACCGCGGCCTTCTCGCCGACCTGAAGAGCCTCACGAGCGAGCTGGCCGCCTTGGAGGGCCGGCTCCGTGTGGCGGTTCGACAGGAGGGCGCACGCCAGGTGGTCATCGATCGGCTGGGCCAGCTCAGCTTGGAGGAGGACCTGCTGAGCAAGCAGCTGGATGACATGCGGGTCGAGGACTACGACCGGGACGCCCATCAGCAAGCGGTCCGTAACCACACCGACGCTCTCCAGGCAGCGCAGCGCAGCGCCGAGCTGCGCCAGGAGGCCGACGGTCGGGAGCTGGCCCAGCGCCGCTGCTCGGCGTATGAGAAGGCGGTCCAGGAGGCGGCCGAGAAGCTGAGCGCGGCCACCACCCGCCTGGAAGCTCACGAGAGTGACGAGGAGCGGCTGGAGGACGTCCAGCAGCGGGTCAAGGAGTTGAACGAGCAGATCTCCGAGGCCGAGGACGAGCTACGCAAGGCCGAGCATCGGGCGACGTCGGAGAACCAAGAGGTGCAGGCGGCGGAGGCCGCCGTGAAGCGAGCGCAGTCCGACAGGCGCAAGGTACGCGCGGCGAAGCGCGAGCACCGCTACGCCGAGGCGACCGCCAAGGGCCTCGCGCAATACACCGCGCGGGTCCAGCGCGATGCCGTGCCGACGCTGGAGAAGGACACCGCCGAGTTTCTGGCCCGTCTCACGGCGAATCGCTACACGGACGTGCTGCTGGACGAGAGTGGCGGCCTGGAGATCTTCGACGACGGGCAGCCCCGCCCGCTCAAGCGGTTCTCCGGAGGGGAGCAGGACCTGGCGAATCTGTGCCTGCGCCTGGCTCTGTCCCGCACGTTCGCCAATCAGCGGACCATCGCGCCCGGCCTCATCATCTTGGACGAGGTCTTCGGCAGCCAGGACCTGGATCGCCGACGGGCGCTGCTGGAGCACTTCCGCGAGCTGAACAAGGTGTTCAGCCAGGTGTTCATCGTCTCCCACTTCGACGATGTGGCGGACGCTTGCGACATTCAGATCCAGGTGCAGCGGCGCGGAAAGATCTGTACCGCCGAGCTACTTCCCTAGGAGCGAGGGAGGCCCGCCAGCCGGCACGCTGACGGGCCTCCGGACTCTGCTCCCCCCGAGATCGCCCGCGGCCCCCCTCCCGCCCTCATCCATATCCCGCTCACTCGAGGAGATCCATTACTACGAGGGGTCGTCAGGCTCGCCCGGTGGGAGACTGTCGCGAAGCTGATCGGCGCGTGGCGGCTCCGCGACGCGGTCTCGTACCTTTGGGCCCATGACGTACGTGATCGCCGGTAGCTGCATCAAGGACGACTCCTGCATCGATGTCTGTCCGGTCGACTGCATCCATCCGAAGCCGGGCGATCCTGACTTCGAGACGGCGGAGCAGCTCTACATCGACAACGAGGTGTGCATCGACTGCGACGCCTGCGTGCACGCGTGCCCGGTGGACGCGATCTTCACCGCGGAGGAGCTGCCCGAGAAGTTCGCCTACGCGCTCGAGTTGAACGCGGAGTTCTTCCGCGAGCGGGACGCCGCCGAGCGGACGGCGGCCTGATGGCTGACGCCCGGCCGCGGATCGCGGTCGTCGGCGCGGGGCCGGCCGGCGCCTTCGCCGCGGACCGCCTGCGCCACAACCACGGCGCTGTGGACATAGACCTCTTCGAGCGGCTTCCGACGCCCTGGGGCCTCCTGCGCGGCGGCGTGGCCCCCGACCACCAGGAGATCAAGCGCCTGGATGACACGTTCGACCGTGAGACGCTCGGGCGGGGGTGCCGCTTCTTCGGGAACGTCGAGGTGGGTACGGACATCTCCCACACGGAGCTGACGGAGCACTACAGCGCCGTGATCTACGCCACCGGCGCGCAGACGGACAAGTCGCTGGGCATTCCCGGGGAGGACCTTCCGGGGAGCTGGGCCGCCACTGAGTTCGTCGCCTGGTACAACGGCCATCCGGACTACCGCGGGCTTGAGTTCGATCTCTCGAGCCGGAGGGCGGTCGTGATCGGCAACGGGAACGTGGCGGCGGACGTCACGCGCATCCTCACGTTGAGCCCGGCCGAGCTGGAGCGCACGGACGTGGCCGATCACGCCCTCGAGGCGCTGCGGGCGAGCCGCGTCGAGGAGGTGGTGGTGCTCGGCCGCCGCGGCCCCGCCCAGGCTGCGTTCACGAGCGCGGAGCTCCGCGAGCTCGGGCACCTCGACGGCGTGGAGATCCGGGTGGATGCCGAGGAGGTCGAGCTCGATCCGCTCTCGCAGCAGTGGCTGGCCGAGCAGGGTACGTTCACCGCGCGCAAGAACGTGGAGTTACTGCACGAGTTCGCGGCGCGGTCGCCGCAGCCGGACGCGCGGCGACGGATCGTCCTGCGCTTCCTGCGTTCGCCGGTGGCGATCCGCGGCAACGGCAGGGTGCAGGCCGTCGACGTGCGGCGCAACCAGCTCGCGCGAGACGAGGCCGGCAACCTTAGGCCCCGGCCCTGCGGGGAGGAGATCGAGACGATCGAGTGCGGCCTGGTCCTGCGCTCGGTCGGCTACCGCGCGGTGCCGCTGCCGGGGGTTCCCTTCGACGAGCGCAGCTTCGTCGTCCCCAACGATCGGGGCCGGGTGCTGGGACCCGACCGCCGACCGCTACCTGGCGTGTACGTCGTGGGCTGGATAAAGCGTGGGCCGACCGGCATCCTCGGCACTAACAAGCGCGACGCCGAGGAGACGGTCGCTTGCCTCGCGGAGGACCTCGCATCGGGGACGCTCACACCGCCTCCGAAGCCCGATCCCCACCAGATCGTCGCGCTCCTCGCGGAGCGCAAGCCGGACCTGGTGACGATCGACGGCTGGCGCGCGATCGATGCCCACGAGCGCCAGCGCGGACATCGAGAGCAGCGGCCGCGCGTGAAGCTCGCGTCACGTGACGAGCTGCTCGCCGTCGCGGGCGCGGCGAGGACGACGTAGCCAGTCGTAGCGCCCAGGCCCTCGACGTCAGCGGCGGAGCTTCAGCCGCCGGGTGACGGCGTCGGTCGCGGCGCCGCTGCGCGCCGTGACCGTCACTGTCACCGGGACCGACTTCGCGCGGCGCAGCTTCTTCGCGGCCGGCTTCGGGAACCGGACGTGGATGCGGGCCGGCATGCCGGCGCTGCCCCGAGTGGCCGCGCGGGCAACGGTCAGCTTGCTCCCGCGCAGGCCGAGCTTCCTCGCCGCCGGCGCGTCGACGGTCAGGACGACATCGATCGAGCAGTCGAGCGAGCAGGTGGCGGTCCCAGTCAGGCCCTTCGCCAGGACCACAGGGAGTTTCTGCAGGGCGAGGGCGGAGCTCAGCTCGAATGGCGCTGACGACTCCTGCCCGGATCCGGTCGGCGGCTTGCTCGCCGAGGGGTCGCTCGGCTCGCCAGAGGTGCGCGAATCGCCGGACGGAGGATCGCCCGCGCCGGTTGGCGGGTCGCTCGCCGTCGGGTCGCTCGACGGCGCGCTCAGCAGCGCGGGATCGTCCGCGGGAGGGTCGCCTGCAGGCGGGTCGCTCGACGGAGGACCGCTCGACGGAGGATCGCTCGACGGCGGATCGCTCGACGGAGGATCGCTCGACGGCGGATCGCTCGACGGAGGATCGCTCGACGGCGGGTCATCCAACGCCCGGTCGTACGGAGTGTCCCCCACGGGCGGATCGCCGCCAGTCGACTCGGTGTCGGGAACATGCGACAGCGCGAGCTGGACCCAGCCGCGGCTGTAGCCAAGCCCATCCACCGCGAAGCGGTAGGTCACGCCGCGCTCCACCGGGATCGAGATCCGGCTGGCCGACCCCTCTCCGGTGTCGTCGTCGTTGGCGATGAAGGTCAGTCCACCCAGGTCGCTGCCGGTGTACGCCGCCAGCGTGGTGTCGAAGCCGCTGCCCGACAGGTCGACTGTCACGCGGCCGTTCGACGGCGCCGTCCAGCGGTACCAGATCGAGGCGCTTCCCGACGAGTAGTGATACGGCTCGCCCGCCTCGCGTGAGGCCGCATTGGTGGAGGCGGAGGCTGTGTCGCTCTCGCCGGACAGCTCGGCGGCGTCCGCGAAGTCGTCGTTCTCCGGCGCGGTCGTACTGCTGTAGTCGAGCGTGAACGACCCGTACCCGTCCGCCGGGGACGCGACCGCGATCAGGTACGTGGTCCCGGCGTCGACGCTCATGCGCATCCATCCCTCACCGGAGGCGACCCTCTGGAGCGAGGCCATCGAGCCGCCGGTGTAGCCCGCGATCGAGGAGTAGCCCCACTGCAGCCGGAAGTCGACGACGCCCGTCGTCGGCGCCGTCCAGCGGTACCAGACCGATGCCGTGTAGCTCGACCAGTAGTAGTGGAGCGGCTCGTCGCTCTCCCTCGTAGCGCCGACCGTCGTGCCCGCTTGAGAGCCCGACTCGCCGGTGAGCTCCTGTGCGTCGGCCAGGTCGTCGTTCGGGGGCGGCTCCGTCACGCGCAGGCTGAGCGAGAAGTCGCCCTGCGCGGGTCCGCTCCCGCCGTGCACGGCGATCCGGTAGGTCGTCCCTGCGACCGCCCGGAAGTTCACCGTCTCCCAGCTTCCGCCGCGGGCCACCTCGGTGAGCGCTCCGATCGTGTCGCCGGTGTAGACGACCGTCCCCGCCTCGAAGTCGCGCGAGGGCAGCGAGAGGCTGGCGGTGCCCGAGCCGGGCGCGGTCCACTCGTACCAGACGCTCGCCCCGTCCGGACCGCTGGGCAGCGGTTCCTCCGGCTCGCCCGTCGCCCCGAAGTTGGTGCCGCTCACGTTGGGCGTCTCTCCGGTCAGCTCCTGCGCGTTCTCGATCAGGTCGTTCGCCGGCGGGTCGCTGTGGGTGAGCGAGAGCTTGTAGTTGCCCATCCTCGCCCACTGGCCGTCGATCGCGATGCGGTAGGTGACGCCCGCGACCGCCCGGAACCCGCGCTTCGCGGGCTGGCCCGCCCACGACAGCGCGCGGGTGACCACCCGCGTCAGGCTGCACAGCGCGTCGCCGGTGTACACGCCGAGCACGGTCGGGAAGTCGCTGCCCGCCGTGTCGAGCAGCACGCCGCCGCTCTTGGGCGCGGTCCACGTGTACCAGACCGAGGGGTCGTAGTAGTTGTCGTCGTGGACCGGCTCGCAGGCCTCCTGCGTGGCGCCGAGGGTGTCGCCCAGGATCTCCGCGACCGAGCCCTCGATCGGCACGGCGTCGGCGAAGTCGTCGTTGTCCGGACTCTCGATCAGCTCGAGCGACAGCGTGAAGTCGCCCATGAAGGCATGGAGAGTGTCCACCGCGATCCGGTAGGTCGCCCCGGCCTCGACGCGTATGCGGATCTGCTCCGGTCCGCCGTTCCAGTCCTGGGCCTGGTTCGTCACGCGCGTGAGCCCGGCGATGCCGTCGCCGGTGTATGCCGCCAGCACGGTCTGGAAGCTCGCCGAGCTGCGGATCGTGAGCGATCCGCTGCTCGGCGCGGTCCAGGAGTACCAGACCGACGCACGGTTCAGGGACCACCCGTAGTGGCTGGGCTCGCTCGCTTCGACGCTCGCCCCCAGGTTGTGGCCCGTCGTGGCGACACTCGACTCGCTCGCCAGCGGGAGCGCGTCGGCGACCATGTCGTTCACGGGCGCGTCGCGCGTGCTGAGCGCGAGCTGGAGCGTCCCCTCCTGGCCGTACCCGTGGCCGTCGACCTGGATCCGATAGGTCGTCCCCGCCTCCGCGCGGAAGGTGGCCCGGCCGGTGCGCGTGCCGGAGGCCACCTCGTGGTTGAAGGTCACCTGCGACAGCGACCCCACCGCGTCGCCGGTGTAGACGGCCACTACCGCGTCGAAGTCGCTGCCGGTGGTGTCGATCGTGACGCCGCCGGTCGCCGGCGCCGTCCACGAGTACCAGATCGAGGAGGTGCCGTACGAGTAACCCGCGGTCGGCTCGCCGGATTCCCTGGTGGCACCGAGAGTCGATCCCGTCGCGCTCAGCGACTCACCCGTCAGGACCGTGGAGGCGGCGAAGTTGTCGTTCGCGGGCGCCTCCGCGGCGGCGAGCGAGAGCGTGAACTCGCCCTGCGACGGCGACCAGCTGCCGTCGACGGCGAAGCGGTACGTCGTTCCCTGCTCGACGCCGAATCGCATTCCCTCGCCGTAGTGGTCGCGGGCGACCTGCGTCAGCGAGTCGAGCGCCGGGCCGGTGTAGGCGGTCAGGCCGAAGTTCGCGTTGCGCTCGGTGAACGTGACGCGTACGGTGCCGGTGACCGGCGCCGTCCACGAGTACCAGACGGTCGGATTCGGGTTCGTCCAGCTCGGGTTCGGCTCGCCTGTCTCGGATCCGGCACCGATGTTGCTGCCGGTGGCGGATGCCGCGGTGCCGACCAGCTCCTCGGCGTTCGCGAACAGGTCGTTGGCCGGAGGCGGGATCTGTCGCAGCGACAGCGCGTAGTTGCCCATCTTCGCCTGCTGCCCGTCGACGGCGATCCGGTATGTCACGCCGGCCTGCGCCTGGATCATCCGCTTGGCCGGCTCGCCGACGCCGCTGAGGCGGCTGGCGACCACGCGGGTGAGATTGCACAGCGCGTCGCCGGTGTAGATCCCGAGCACGGTGGGGAAGTCGCTGCCGGCGGTGTCGAGCACCACGGCACCGTCGGCGGGCGCGGTCCACGAGTACCAGACAGACGGGTCGTAGTAGTTGTCGTCGTGTACGGGCTCGCACGGCTCCTGGGTGGCCCCGAGCGTGTTGCCGACGATCTCCGCGAGCGGGCCCACGAGCGGCGGCGCGTCGTCGAAGTCGTCGTTGAGCGGGCTTCCGATCAGCTCGAGCGACAGCACGAAGGTGCCGGTCACCCAAGAGCTGTCGAGCGCGATCCGATAGGTGACCCCGGCCTCGACCCGGATCCGGATCTGCTCGGGTCCGCCGTTCCAGTCCTGCGCTTGGTTCGGCACCCGGGTGAGCCCGACAGTCGTGTCGCCGGTGTAGGCGGCGATCGCCGGGTTGATGTCGGACGTGGCGCGGATCGTGAGCGACCCGCTGCTCGGCGCGGTCCACGAGTACCAAACGGACGTGCGCGCGGAATCCCAGGGGAGGTGGCTGGGCTCGCCAGACTCGGCGCTCGCATCGACGTTCGTGCCGGTGATCGAGACGCTGCTCTCCTCGGCGAGCGCCGTCGCGAGGGCGAGCGTGTCATTGATCGGCGCTGCGGCCGATGCGGGCGCGGGCGCGATGAGAGCGCACGCCGCGAAGGCGGGGCATGCCAGGACAGCGAACCGACGGGCCAGACGATCCATGCCTACTCCAGTGCCCCCAAAGCGAGTCCCCCGGGCGACAAGGCCGATCATACGCCCCCGAGGCTTGGCGCGTAACCCCCTTTTGTTAAGGGACGAGGGGACCGCTGGGTACGCGCCCGACGCGCAGCCCGCCGAGCATGATCCCGGCGCCATCTTCTACCCCGCCCGCCTGTCAGGTTCCCGGCGGCTTGCGCCGATATTTCTGGCATGGACGAACCCCGGAACGTCGAGGCCTGGGCCGACGCGCTGCTCGAGCAGCACCGGACCGCTCCGCGCGGCAGCGCGGAGGCGGCGGCGCGAGGCGTCGATGCGGCCTCAATGCGGAACGATCCGCTCGTGAAGCTGGCCACGACGCTGAGCGGCGAGCCGCCCGACCCGCTGATGCTCGAGCGGCTACAGCGGAGCCGGGAGCGTCACGTCGCCTTTCAGAAGATCGACACCGTCGTGACGATCGCCGGAATCCTCCTGCTCTGCGCGTTCGGGTTCGTCACGCTCGACATGCTCTAGTCGAGATTGTCCTCGACATCGGCGGTCAGCACCTTGCACACACCGGGCCCGGACGCCGCGGGTCCACCACGTCGGCCGAGATCGGCCGACCACCGAAGCGGGCCGGGGCACAGCCGCCTTCCCCCCACGCGGGGGGTTGTATCGAGGACCGGGTCGGCGTAGCTTGCACAACGGGCTCGCTGAGCGGCTGCCCTGACGGCAAATACCCCATCCCGTGGGAGGACATCATGGCTTCTGGCCGGACTCTCGCCGCGCTGCTCGCCGCCGCGCTGTTCTCGCTGGGGGTCGCGGCCGTGCCGGCCAACGCCCACTACGCGGACTTCACGGGCGGTACGACGCAGGATTGCTACATCGCGGGTGGCGGCTGGTACCGCTACCTCGAGCGCAACGGCGGCTGCACCGGCGGCTTCCTGGTCCACAGCTACAGCTTCGTCAGCGCCAACGACATCTCGTACGACTCGGCCACCGTGTGCCCGTTCATCCAGCGCGGCGACGGCCACTCCCAATGGGAGTGCGGCGTCGACTTCGAGCGCTACTGCTGGGACGCGTACGCGCACGATCCGAACGGCAACGACCTCGACTGCCACGACCGCGACGGCAACAGCTGGTACGGCGGCTCGCTGAACCAGTCCGGGTACGGCGCGTGGGTGAGGATCCACGGTACGTACTGATCCTGGGCTGAGCTCATACACCGAGCCGCGGCATCGACTGCTCCGCCACCGGTGGCTGTTCCCCGCCGCGGCCGTCCTCGCGGGCGGCGCGGCTGTGGCGATCGGCGTCGTTTCGGCCTCCCGCAGCGAGGGGCAGGGAGAGCTGTCCGGCCGCTCGGCGAACGCCGTGGAGCTGGTCACCGGCATGGATCGCTCGACGGTCAGCCTCATGCACGTGTTCCGGCGCCCGCCGACGCCCGACGACGTGCTGGCCGGCGCGCGCGTCCTGCGCGACATCCAGCGGCGCGGCGACGTCCAGCCCGGCGAGAACCCGGGCATCACGCGCCGGCTGGCCCTGGGCGGCGGACACACGGCACTGGTGTGGCTCAGGCGGAGGGGGGTCTGCTACGGCTCGCCCGGCCCGGCCGGCTGCTTCCCCACGCGCGTGCTTCGCGAGCGCGGTGTCGTGTTCGGTGCGAAGGGCGCGAGCGACAGGACGACGGTCAGGATGTTCGCGATCGCCAGGGACGCCATCGACGAGGTCACGTTCACGCTGCGGGGAGGAGCGACCGTGACCGTGCCGGTGGCCGACAACGGACTGCTCGTCGATCTGCCGCGCCCCCCTGTCGAGGCGCGCTGGCGCAATCCCGACGGAAGCATCGGGAGCCAGCGGGGACTCGTCCCCTACCTGGGGCGCCTGCCCGATCCGCGTGGCGGCATCGGGGCCCCTCCCGCGCGGGGGCCCGATCCTCACTAACGGCCGTCCGGGGGTCCCCTATATGTGGTAGGGCGCGTTGACCCTCGAACCGTCAACGGGTATAGCGTTGCCATGAGCGCCAGCGCCGGCGCGCCCCACCCGTCCCGTGCCGCCCCGTCCGGCTCGAAGGCGATGCTCATGACGGCGGTCTGTCTCGGGTGGTTCATGATCCAGCTCGACACGATCGTCGTGAACGTCGCGCTGCCGCCGATCGGCGAGGACCTCGACGCGAGCGTGTCCGACCTCCAGTGGGTCATCGACGGCTACATGCTCGCCCTCGGCAGCCTGATGCTGATCGGCGGCCGCCTCGGCGACCGCTACGGCCACAAGCGGATCTTCCTCCTCGGCCTCGCCCTGTTCACCGTCGGGTCGGCCCTGTGTGCGCTGGCCCCGACGAGCAGCGCGCTGATCTGGTTCCGCGTCCTCCAGGGCGCCGGTGCCGCACTCGAGCTGCCCGCGACGCTCGCGATCCTCTCCACGCGTTTCCCGGACCGGACCGAGCTGGCCCGGGCGATCGGGATATGGATCGGCGTCGGGGGGCTCTCGTTCGTGCTCGGCCCGGTGATCGGCGGGGTCGTCGTCGACGCCGTCTCGTGGGAGGCGGTCTTCGCCATGAACATCCCGATCGCGATCGCCGCGGCGGTCATCGCCATCCGAGTGGTCCCGGAGCCGCGGCGCGAGGAGGGCGGGTCGCTCGACGTCGCGGGTCAGATGCTTGGCACGGCGGCGCTCGCGCTGGTCGTCTACGCCGCGATCGAGGGCGAGAGCCAGGGCTGGGGATCGCCGGAGATCGTCGGGCTGTTCGCCGCGGGCGCCGCCTGCCTGGTCGGCTTCCTGCTCGTCGAGCGTCGCGCCCGCACACCGGTGCTCCCGCTCGGGATCTTCGCCAGCGCCAGGTTCAGCGCGGCCAACGTGGCGGGCTTCGTCATGGGCTTCGCCATGTTCGGGCTGCTGTTCCTGTTCGTGCTCTTCTTCAGCGTGGTCCAGGGCGCGTCGCCGACCGAGACGGGGCTGCGCTTCCTGCCGCTTTCGGCCGTCTTCGTGATCGTGGGCCCGCTCGTGGGCCGCTGGGTGGACCGGATCGGATACCGGCTGCCGTCGGCTCTCGGTCTCGGCCTGGTCGCGGTCGGCACCCTCTCGTTCGTGCGCACGGACGTCGACAGCTCGTACGGCACGCTCGTCTGGAGCTTCGTCGTGATCGGCATCGGATACGGGCTCGCCTCCACGCCGATGGCCGCCGTCGTGATGAGCACGGTCACCCCCGGGCGCTTCGGGATGGCCTCGTCCGTCAACAACACCGCGCGGCAGGTCGGCGGCGTCTTCGGCGTGGCCGTCGTCGGCGCGATCCTGGGAGGCGGCGGCATCGCGGGCGTCGAGCCGGCCGCGCAGGAGGCGTACGGCGCGGAATTCGTCGACGGGCTCCATACCGCGGTGTGGGTCTGTGCCCTCGCCGCACTCGCCGGTGCGCTCGTCGCGGCCCGGTTCATCACGAACGCCGAGGCCGAGACCGAACCCGGTCGCGCGGCCGAAGGCATTGAACCGCAGGTGCGAGAGGCGGTGCCAGCGAGTCCGGCGCTGGAGCCGGCGCAGGACGCGGCCACCTCGCCGCAGCGGCCGGCCGGGGGCTGAGCCCAGCCGCGACCGAGCACACCGGCCGAACACTTGGCCAATTGAGCAACGAGCGACTTGCGCTAAGTGTTCCCCTAACGCACAGTCCAGGTCTGATCGAGTAATCGAAAGGACGAGAGGCTGTAATCGCGGAGGAGGTAATACGCCGCGGGCCACCACCCGCGCCTGCCGAGCGCTCCGCTGCTGCCGCGGCGCGAGAAGGGGGCCAGGTCGCTGTCACACCTACGGCGTGGACGCCGCGCGGCCTGCTCGACCTCCGCGAGTGGGCTGAGCAGGGACGGCGGCTCGGAATGATGAGCCGGGGCGCCGGCTGGTGGATCGGCGACTGGCTCAGCTACGGCAACGCGAAGTACGGCGAGAAGTACTCACGCGCGGTGAAGCTGACCGGCTACGACATCCAGACGCTGAAGAACATGGTGTACGTCGCGTCGCGTTTCGAACCGTCCCGTCGGCGGGACGTTCTGTCGTGGACGCACCATGCCGAGGTGGCGGCGCTGTCGCGCGACGAGCAGGAGACATGGCTCAACCGCGCGGTCGCCGAGCGGCTGTCGGTCCGCTCGCTCCGGGAAGAGATCGTGTTGTCGCACGCGGCGCGAAGTCGTCAGTCACGGCGCCACCTGAAGCGCGCGGACGGCGTGGTGTGTCCGGCGTGCGGGTTCGCCTTCCGCGAGCGGCATGGCTCGCGCCACGAGCCGGACCCCCCGAAGGCGTCGTAGCACGGGCGCGGCACGGACGCCGCGCCCGCCATCCGTGCGTCCAGACTGAATTGAGCGCTCAACAGCGGTCGTGTTAGATGCCGCGCTCTCACGGACTTTCCGACGCTCCTGGTTGCCACCCCTGCACATGCCGATGACCGCTGTCCTCTTCCCCGGCCAAGGGCCACAAAGCGCCGAGATGGGCGAGGTCGTCGAGCGACGCCGGCCTGAGCTGGCCCGGGCGCTCGAGCGGGCCGTCGGGCCGCGCCCGTACGAGCGGCTGGACGCCACGGACGCGGCGCAGCCCGCGGTCTACTGCGCGAGCCTCGCCGGCTGGAGCGTCATCGAGCGCAGCGGCGTCGAGCCCGACGTGTTCGCCGGCCATTCGCTCGGCGAGTTCGCGGCCGCCGCGGCGGCGGAGGCGGTCGACGCCGAGCGCGCCCTCGAGCTGGTGGTCGCGCGCGGGCGGATCACGGCCGCGGCGGCCTCCAGGAACGGGGCGGGCGGGATGGTCGCGGTCATGGGCGGCACCCTCGACGCCGTCCGGCCGATCGCGATCGGCTGCGGGGTGGTCGTCGCGAACGACAACTCGCCTCGTCAGATCGTACTGAGCGGCCGCCGCGACCGGCTCGAGAAGGCCGCCGCCAAGGCCATCGAGCAGGGCTTCCGGGCGGTCCCGCTGAACGTCGCCGGCGCCTTCCACTCACCCGACATGGTCGACGCGGCGGTCCGCTTCCAGCGTGAGCTCGATCGCGTCCCGTTCCGCACGCCGCGCCGCCCCGTGTTCAGCGGCATCACCGCGCAGCCGTTCGTCGACTTCCGGCGCCAGCTGGCCGACGCGCTCACCGAGATGGTGCGCTGGCGCGAGCTGCTGCTCCGCCTGCACCGCCGCGGTGTGCGGACCTTCATCGACGCCGGTCCCGGGAAGGTCATGGCCGGGCTCGTGAAGCACACGCTCAGCGGCGTCGAGATCCGCACGATCAGCGACTTCGGAGCGGACGCGTGAGCACGGTCCCGCAGCGCAGCGCCGAGCCTCTGCGAGGCGTGCGTCGCGGCCCGGCCGGCTTCGCCCGTCTCGGGCCGCCCGCGATGTGCCTGCCGCGCACGGTCGTGCGGAACAGCGAGGTCGCCGAGCGCCTCGGCGTGGAGGAGGACTGGATCGAGAGGCGCACCGGCGTCCGCGAGCGGCGCCGCGCCGAGCCGGACGAGCGGCTTTCGGACCTCGCCGCGGAGGCCGGGAGGCGCGCGCTCGCGCGGGCGTCGCTGGCGCCCGAGGACCTCGACCTGGTGCTGGTGGCCACGTGTACAGCGGACGAGCTCACGCCCGCCGCCGCACCACTCGTGGCCGCCGCGCTCGGCGCGCCGCAGGCGGGCGCGATCGACCTCGGCGCCGCCTGCGCCGGCTTCATCGCCGGGATCGACCTCGCCGCCGGCGCGATCGAGTCCGGGCGCGTGGAGCACGCCCTCGTCATCGGAGCCGACTTCATGTCCCGCATCACCGACCGCGATGACCGCCGGACGGCCGGCCTGATGGCCGACGGCGTCGGTGCGATCACGGTGAGCGGCGGCCACCCGGAGATCGCGATCGGGCCGATCGTGCTGCACACCGACCCGGTCGGCCCGCCGCTCGTGTACGCGCTGCACGACGACCGGGTGCTGCACATGGACGGTCCGTCGGTGTTCGTCTCGGCCGTGGACCGGATCAGCGAGGTGACGCTCGAGGCGCTCGAGCACGCCGAGGTCGAACTCGACGCGGTCGACCTGTTCGTCTACCACCAGGGCAACGCGCGCATCCTGAGCGCGGTCGGCAAGCGGCTTGGCCTCGACCCAGACAAGGTCGTCGTCTGCGTCGACCGCCTGGGCAACACCTCCGCCGCCTCGATCCCGCTCGGGCTCTGCGTGGCCGAAGAGGAGGGCAGGCTCGCGCCCGGCGCCACCGTGCTGTTCGGGGCGATTGGCGCCGGGTTCACGTACGGCGCGTTCGTCGCTCGCTGGGGGGACGCGTGAACGGCTGCGCGGTCGTGACGGGCGGCTCGCGCGGCATCGGCGCGGCCACCGCCGAGCGGCTCGCGCGAGCCGGGCGGCCCACCGCCGTGCTCTATCGCCACGACGCCGACGGGGCGCGCGAGGTCGTCCGCCGTATCGAGGACGCCGGGGAAACGGGCCTCTCGGTGCAGGCGGACGTCTCGCAGCGCGATCAGGTCGAGGCGGCTTTCGACGAGGTCGAGGCCCGGCTCGGCGCGATCTCGGTGCTCGTCAACAACGCCGGGATCCGCGCCGACCGGCTCACGGCGAACATGTCCGACGCCGACTGGGACGCGGTCGTCGCCACCAACCTCTCCGCCGCGTTCATGTGCTCCCGGCGGGTGCTGAAGCCGATGATCCGCGCGCGCTACGGACGCATCGTCAACGTGGCCTCGATCGTCGCGTCGCGCGGCCACGCGGGTCAGGCGAACTACGCCGCGTCGAAGGGCGGCCTGGTCTCGATGACCCACACGCTCGCGGTCGAGGTGGCGCGCCGGAACGTGACCGTGAACGCGGTGATGCCCGGCTACGTCCCCACGAAGCTCACCGAGGACGTGGACCCGCGCGTTGTGGACGTGATCCCGGTCCGGCGCGCCGGCACGCCCGACGAGGTGGCGGCCTGCATCGCCTTCCTCGCCTCCGAGGACGCCAGCTACGTGACCGGGGCGATTTTCACAGTCGACGGCGGGTTGTCCGCCTGAACAGGAGGGAACGATGACCGACGGTACGACGACGGCAGTGGAGCTCGAGGAGCGGATACTCGAGGCGATCCGCGGCTTCGCGCGGGACGGCGCCGAGGTCACGCGCGAGGCGGACCTGGACGCCATCGACGTGGACTCGCTCGACCTGGTGGAGCTGGCGCAGATCGTCGAGGAGGAGCACGGCGTCCGCGTGGAGGCGTCCGAGCTCGAGCGTGTGGAGACCGTCGGGCAGGTGACCGACGTCATCCTCGCGAAGCTGCCGTCGGCCGCGTGACCCCGGTCGTTCCGAGCGATGCCCGGTCTCGGCCGCCGCGCACCCAACTCCTCACGCAGCTCTTCGACCCGGGGACGATGCAGGTGATCCGCTCTCAGGTCCGCCCGGCGACGCGCAGCTCGCGCCCGACGCCGGGCGACGGGGTGCTGGGGGCGGCCGGTACGGTCGCGCGCCGCCGCGTGTTCGCCTACGCCTACGACGAAGCGCATCACGCCGGGTCGCTCGGGGTGGCCGGCGCCTACACGATCCTCCGGGTTCTCGAGCTCGCCGCCCAGGCGGCTGCGCCGGTGGTGGCGTTCGTCGAGTCCGCCGGCGCGCGGCTCCAGGAAGGGGCGGCGGCGCTGGCCGGCTACGGGAGGGTGTTCCGCGAGGTGGTCCGCCTGCATCACCGCGTCCCGCAGATCGCGGTGATCACCGGCACGAGCGCGGGCGGTGCCGCGTACGCGCCCGCGCTGATGGACTGGACGATCTTCGTCGAGGACTCGTTGATGTTCCTCACCGGGCCCGCGATCGTGCGGGAGGCGATCGGCGAGGAGGTCGGCATGGCCGAGCTCGGCGGCGCGCGCGTGCACGCGAAGAGCGGCGTTGCCGACTTCGTGGCCGAGGACGAGCGGCACGCGACGCGTCTCGCCCAGAGCCTGCTCTCGTGCCTGCCGCAGTCGGCCGGCGCAGCGGTCCCGAGCGCACCCGCGCGCGAGCCGGCGAACGGCGGCGACCCCGGCGCGTACGTCCCGGCCGCGTCGCGCACGGTGTACGACATGCGGGAGGTGATCCGCGCGGTCGTCGACGCGAGCTGGCATCTCGAGTGCTCCGCTCGCTACGCGCGGAACATGTACACGGGGCTGTGCAGGATCGACGGCCGTGTCGTGGGCGTGATCGCGAGCCAGCCGCGCCACCGCGGCGGCGTGATCGACGTGGACTCGGCGCGCAAGGCCACGGCCTTCATCGGCAAGTGCGACGCGTACGGGATCCCGCTGGTCGTGCTCGTCGACACCGCGGGGTTCATGCCGGGCACGCTTCAGGAGCGAGCCGGGATCATCGGGGCCGGCGCCGACCTCATCCGGGCGTTCGCCGAGGCGTCGGTCCCGCGGGTGACGGTCGTGGTCCGGAAGGCGTACGGCGGGGCCTACATCACGATGAACTCGAAGGACCTCGGCGCGCACTTCGCGTTCGCCTGGCCGGACGCCGAGATCGGCGTGATGTCCGCCCGCTCGGCGGCCCTGATCATCGAGGGCAACAGGGGGGACCCGGATCCGGTCAGCCGCGAGCGCGCGATCGAGCAGCGCGCGGCGCGGTACGCCGAGCAGCATCTGAGCGCGTCCGCGGCGGCCGCCCAGGGGCTGGTCGACGAGGTGATCGACCCGGCCTGTACGCGCAGCCGCCTGGCCTGGGCGCTGTCGATGCTCGCGCGCGAGAACGGGGAACACGGCTGATGGCGCCGCCGCTCCTCGACGGCAAGCGGCTCCTGGTCACCGGCGTCGTGACCCAGCGGTCGATCGCGTTCGCGGTCGCCTCGCTCGCCCAGCAGTTCGGGGCGGAGGTCGTGCTGTCGAGCTACGGCCGTGCGCTGCGCATGACCGAGCGGGCGGCGCGCGGCCTGCCGCACCCGGTCGACGTGCTCGAGCTCGATGTCGCGCGCGAGGAGCACTTCGAGGCCCTGCACGACTCGCTCGAGCGGCGCTGGGGCGGGGTCGACGGCGTCGTCCACGCGATCGCGTTCGCGCCCCCGGACGCTCTCGGCGGCACGTTCATGGACGTCCCGGCACGCAGTGCGACCACCGCGTTCGAGGTGAGCGCCTACTCGCTGGCGGCGCTGGGGCGCGCCGTGCGACCGCTGATGGAGGGGTCACCGGGCGGCGGGAGCATCGTGGGCCTCGACTTCGACGCCTCGCTCGCCTGGCCGGGCTACGACTGGATGGGCGTGGCCAAGGGGGCGCTCGAGACGATCGCCCGCTACATGGCGATGTACATGGGGCCGGCGGGCGTGCGGGTGAACCTGGTGTCGGCCGGCCCGCTGCGGACCGCCGCCGCCGGCGGCGTGCCGGCGTTCGACGCGATGAGCGACTCCTGGCGCCGGTGCGCGCCGCTCGGCTGGAGCGACGAGCGGACCGAGGCCGTCGCCGGCCCGGTCTGCTTCCTGCTGAGCGACCTGGCAGCCGGGATCACCGGCGAGATCGTGCACGTCGACGGTGGCTTCCACATAGTCGGTGCGGCCGCGAACGGGCGCCCGGAAGCGCGCGTCGCGGCAGCGGGGAGCGGCGCCTGATGCCGCGCGTCGACATTCACGCCACCGTCCCAGGCTGCGACCCCGACGAGCTGTTCGTCCACGTGGAGCGGTTCGAGGCCTACGTGGACATCGCGCCGAACGTGCTCGGCGCGAGCGTGGAGCGACCGTCCGAGGACCTCGCCTACTCGAGGTGGGAGGTCAGCTTCCGCCAGGGGATCCTCAAGTGGAGGGAGGAGGACCGCATCGACCGCGCGGCCCGGACCATCCTGTTCGACCAGACCGAGGGCGACCTCGAGGTGTTCCGCGGCGAATGGCACGTGACGGACTCGGACGGCGCGGTCCGCATCCACTTCTGGGCGGAGTACGACCTGGGCATCCCGAGCCTGGCGGAGATGCTGAACCCGGCCGCCACCCGGACCGTGCGGAAGAACGCGCGAGAGCTCATCGAGGCGTTCGCGCGGTCGGCCGGCGCGCCGCGGGTGGAGTACGACGACGAGGAGCCTGCCGAGCCGGTGCGGGCGGTGTCGTAGTGCGCGCGGGCGATTCGACGGGCGAGCGCAGGTGCGTGCTCGTGACCGGCGCCGCGGGGGTGCTCGGCAGCGCGGTGGTGAGTGCGCTGGAGGGGCACGACGTGATCCGGCTGCGGCGCGGCTCCGGTTGCGCGGACTGGGGCGACGTCTTCGGCGACGTGCGCGAGCCGCGGTTGGGCCTCGGCGCCCTCTACGCCGAGCTGCGGCGGCAAGTCGACTGCGTCGTCCACTGCGCCGCCACCTCGAACTACGCCTCTCGCGAGGTCGACGTGCGCGCGATAAACGTGACCGGGACCGAGAACGTGCTCGACTTCTGCGCCGACGCCGAGGCGCACCTGTACCACGTGGGCACGGCCTTCGACCGGGTCGGCGAAGCGGCGGAGGGGCAGCCGGAGTCGCTGTTCTCGCGCCAGCCGTACCTGCGCTCGAAGCGCGACGCCGAGCAGCTCGTGCGGACGAGCGGCGTTCCCGCGACCGCCGTACGGCCGTCGCTGATCATCGGCGACCGCGAGACGGGCTTCGTCCCCCGCTTCCAGGGCATCCACACGATGACGCGCCTGCTGCTGACCTCGACCTACGGCGTCGTTCCGGCGGAGCCCGACCACCGGGCGGACTTCCTGCCGCGGGACACGGTCGCCGAAGCCATCGCGTGCCTGGTGGAGGACGGCATGACGCCCGAGGAGTGCTGGCTCACAGCCGGCGACGCCGCTTTGACGATGGGGGCGATGGTCGACCTGGCCGTCGAATACGGGCGCTCCGCGGGATTCGACCCGCAGGCCCCGCGCTTCATGGAGCGCGAGGTGATCGACCGGCTCGTGCGGCCGGCGCTGATCCCCGAGCTGCCGCGGCGCGAGCGGCAGCGCTTCGAGTACGTGCTCGAGTACGTGTCCGAGGTGAACCACGTCGGGGTGCTGCCCAGCTCGCTGGGCGACTTCGCCGGCCGGATCCCGATCCCCACGACCGCCGACCTGGAGCAGGCCTTCCTCAACACGTTGCACTACTGGGGCCGGGTATCGGGCATCGTCCCGGCCGCGGTGAAGGTGGAGTGACACAGGCACGGGACACCGCGGGATGTGCACTCGGTGATAGGTGAAAACCGAAGTAAGGTGACGCCGATCCACCGTACGAATGATGCGCAGGCACATGGATAATCAGACGGCGTCATTCGTGCAGGAGGTGCTCAACCGCGACAGTGTGAGCTCGGTCCGCGCCGTTGTGACCGGAGTGGGGGCCGTTACTCCACTCGGCGTCGGGGTGGATTCACTCATGTCACGGTGGATCGACGGTGAATGTGGAATCCATGACGGCGTCGGCCGGTGCACCGAGTTCGACCCGGCCGATGTCCTGTCGTCGAAGGAGCTCCGGCGCGGCGACCGCTACACCCACCTCGCGCTGGCGGCAGCGGCGGAAGCGATAGAGGGCGCCGGCTGGGCCGAGTTGCCCTACCCGCCGGAGCGGATCAGCTGTGTCATGGGCACCGGCATCGGCGGCCTGGTGACATTCGAGGAGAACTTCGAGGTCCTGCGCGACGGGGGGCCTGACCGCGTCCCGCCGCTCATGATCCCGACGATGATACCCAACGCCTCCGCCGCGAGCGTCGCGATCCGGTACGGCTTCCAGGGCGAGGTCTTCGGTGTGGTGTCGGCCTGCGCCTCCAGCGCGCACGCGATCGGTGCGGGGCTCCGGGTGCTGGCGACCCGGACGACCGACGCGGTCGTGGTCGGCGGGTCCGATGCACCGCACGCGCCGCTGATCCACGCCGGCTGCGTGACGATGGGGGCCGCCTCGAGGCTCGGCGTGTCACGTCCGTTCGACCGCCGCCGCGACGGCTTCATCCTCAGCGAGGGAGCCGGCGCGCTGGTGCTCGAGAAGCCGGCCACGGCCGCCCGCCGCGGCGCGAGCGTCCTCGGCGAGATCGCCGGCTACGGGGCCACCTGCGACGCGTTCCACCTCACCGCGCCGCACCCGACCGGGGAGCCCGCCGAGCGCGCGATGCGGCTGGCCCTCGACGACGCCGGCCTGGAACCCGACGACGTCGACTACATCAACGCGCACGGGACGTCGACGCAGCTGAACGACCGCACGGAGACCCTGTCGATCAAGGCCGTCATGGGGAAGCGGGCCCACCGCGTGCCGGTGTCGTCCACGAAGTCGGCGGTCGGCCACCTGCTGGGCGGCGCGGGCGTGGTCGAGGCCGTGGCCACGCTGGCGGCGCTGCGGCTCCGGATCGCACCGCCGACGCTCGGCCTCGAGGAGCCGGAAGAGGGCCTCGACCTGAACTACGTGCAGGGCGTGGCGCAGCCGTTGCCGCCGCCGGAGGAGAAGGCGACGCTCGTCGGGCTCAGCAACGCGTTCGGGTTCGGCGGCCACAACGCGGTCGTGGCGCTGCGGGCATGAGCGACGGCCCGGTCACCGAGGTCTACCCGGACCGCGAGGCAGTCCAGGACGTCTATCGCCGTCACCTGAGCAGCGGGCGCGCGACGCTCTGCGAGGTGATGGGCGCGCCGCTCGAGGTGCGCTCGTCGGGCGCATACGTCTACGCGCCCGACGGCACGGCGTACCTGAACTGCGGCGGCTACGGGGTGTTCATAGTCGGCCACTGCCACCCGCTGGTGGTCGAGGCCGTCGTGGACCAGGCGCGGAGGCACCCGATCCAGACCCACGCGCTGGTCGAGCCGGTCCAGGCCGCCGCCGCCGAGGCCCTGCTGGAGGTCGTGCCGCCCGAGCTCGACTCGCTTCGGTTCACGAACTCCGGCGCCGAATGCACGGAGGCGGGGCTCAAGATGGCCCGCCTGCACGGCAAGAAGCACATCGTGACCATGCGCAACGGGTTCCACGGGAAGACGCTCGGCGCCCTCAGCGCCACCGCCAACCCGCTCTACCAGGACCCCTTCGCACCGCTGCTGCCGTCGACCGCGGTGCCGTTCGGCGACGCGGCGGCGCTCGAGGCGGTGATCGCCGGGCGCGACGACTGCTGTGTGATCGTCGAGCCGATCCAGGGCGAGGGCGGCGCCGTCATCCCGCCGCCGGGCTACCTGAGCGAGGTCGTCGCGCTCTGCCGCCGCCACGAGGCCTTCGTGATCTTCGACGAGATCCAGTCCGGCCTCGGGCGGACCGGGCGCTGGTGGGCGTCGCAGCGCGACGCGGACGCGATCCCGGACATCATGCTCGTCGGCAAGGGGCTGTCCGGCGGCGTCGTGCCGGTCGGCGCCGTGCTGGCCCGGTCGGCGATCTACCGCCCGTTCGGCACCGACCTCGCGCTGCACAGCTCGACCTTCGCCGGCTCACCGATCCAGACCGCCGCGGCGCACGCGACGATCCGGGCGATCGAGTCGGAGGGACTGGTCGAGCGCGCACGCGATCTGGGCGCGGAGCTGCTGGCGCTCGCCCGCGAGATCGCGCACGCCGAGGCGGCGGACATGGTCCGCGACGTGCGGGGCGAGGGGCTCCTGATCGGAATCGAGTTCGCCGACCCGTCGCTGGTCGTCGAGACGATGCAGGAACTCATGCAGCGGCGGGTGATCGCGAACAACTCGGTGAACGCCGTCGGCGTCCTCCGGCTGACTCCCCCCGCGGTGCTGGAGCCCTCCGACATCGAGCGCTTGGGCGACGCTCTCGTCGGAGGGTTCCGGGCCGCCGCGGCCGTGCTCTGAGACCGTCTCAGGCCGGCGTGCGAAGCGGCTCGAAGAGGTTGCGCAGCCAGGCCACCGCGCTTGCCTGGCGAGCCGACCAACCGTCGCCGTCCTTCCCGCTCGGCTGCGCCAGCCCGCTGTCGATGAGCATCAGGTGCAGGCGCGACATGCGGATCACATGGGCCACGCGCGGTCGCCGGCGCCGCTCGTAGGCGGCGAGAGCGGCCGGTTCGAGCCCGTGGCGGTCGAGCTCCTGCGCGAGCACCACCGCGTCCTCGATCGCCAGCGCACCGCCCTGGCTCAGGATCGGGGAGAAGGCGTGGGCGGAGTCGCCGACGAGCGCCACCCGGCCGGCCGTCCAGCGCCGGCAGGCGATTCCGAACGCGGGCCCGACGTGCAGGCCCTGGTCGGGCACGATGCCGGCCACCATCGCGTCCACCGGCGGTCCGCAGTGCGCGGCCTCGGCCCGCATCGTGGGGAGCTTCTCCTCGTCCGGCATGTCGAGGACGCGGTCGACGTGCACCTGGAGGAACACGTGGGTCCGCCCGCCACCGACGGGCATGGTCCCGAAGAAGCGCGGCCCGCGCCGCCACACGAGCCAGTCGGTGACGTCGAACGGCGCCTCCCACGGCACCGTCAGGCGCCAGTACATCGTGCCGAGGTAGGTCGCCTGGGCATCGGGGTCGACGAACCCCCTGACGGTGGAGCGGACGCCGTCCGCCCCGAGCACGATGCGGTAGCGCTCGCGCTGGCCGTCGGCGAAGCGCACGGTCACGCCGTCGGCGCCGGGCTCGAGGTGCTGGACCGAGGTCGACCACCGGATCGTTCGCGGCGGGAGCCGCTCGGCGAGCAGCCGAGCGAGCACACGGCGGTGGATCGCCGTCGGCCGCCGGCCAGGCCCCCACACCTCCTCCCAGGCGACCTCGGTCGCCTGACCGGCGGCGTGGTTGAAGCGCTGGGCCGCTATCTCGGCGCCCGCGCGGACCACGGCCTCGCGCGCGTCCCCGAGGTGGGCGAGCGCGTTGGGGTGGAGGATGATGCCCGCGCCCGCGGCCGGCGACGACGGCGCCTCGTCCACCACGTCGACCTCCATCCCGCGCGCCTGGAGCTCGGCCGCGGCCTCGAGCCCCGCGATGCCGGCGCCGACCACCAGGGCGTCGATCACCGCACCAGCCGCCGGGTGGCGGGGACGTCGCACTTGCCGGCCGCGCTGACCTCGATCCGCGGAACCACGTGGATCCGCCGCGGGACGAGCGGTGGCGGAAGGACGTCGGCGAGCTTCCGCCGGACGGCATCGGCGATCCGCTCGGGCGCGTCACCGCCCGCGTTCGGCACGACGAAGATCTCGACGGCCTCGACGTCCGCACGGATCACGTCGACGGCCGCGTCCGCGACCCCGTCGACGCCGAGCGCGTGGCGCCGCAGCTCACCGACCTCGATGCGGAAGCCCCCGACCTTCACCTCGTCGTCCACCCGCCCGACGTAGAGCAGGAGCCCGTCGTCCAGCACCTCGACCACGTCGCCGGTGAGGTACGCGCGCCCTCCCCGCCGCTCGTCCACGGTCGACTCGTCCAGGAACTTGGCCGCCGTCGCCTCCGGGTCGCCGAGGTAGCCACGCGCCACGCACGCGCCCGCGATCATCAGCTCGCCGCGCAGGCCGGGCGCGGCGGGCCGCGCGTCGCCGTCGACGACGTACGCGCGGCAGTTGGAGATGGGCCGGCCGATCGGGACCGCCGGAAGCCCCCGCACCCGGTCGAGGTCGAACTCGTTCCAGCAGCAGCCCACGGTGGCCTCCGTCGGGCCGTAGTGGTTCACCAGCCGGATGCCGTGGATGCGCTCGCCCAGCCGCTCGAGCAGGGCCAGGTCGAGCCGCTCACCGCCGAACATCAGCAGGCGGGTCACGCGCGCGTAGTCCGGCCTGCCGAAGCGCTCGAAGAAGCGCGCGTGCGAGGGCGTGGTCTTGATGAACGTGTAGGGGGTCGGGCGGGCGCCGAACAGCAGGTCCTGCTCCAGCAGCGAGCCGGCGAGCACGACGCGCCTTCCCATCGCGAGCGGGAGCCAGAGGCAGGTGACGGCGTGATCCACGGCGAGGCTCGCGAACAGCGGGGCGCCGATCCCCTCCGTGCCGACGACGCCGGCGCCCCAGCCGATGTAGTTCACGAGCGACGCGTGCTCGACCATGACCCCCTTCGGGGCGCCTGTCGAGCCCGAGGTGAAGATCACGTAGGCGACGTCGCCAGCCACCGGCGGGGAACCCGGGAAGGCGCCGTCGCGCCCCCCGATCGAGCTCAGGTCGATCGGGGCCGGGCCGGTCTCCGGCGCGGCGCCGCGCGCGCCGTCGTACAGCATCGTCACCGGCTCGGCCGCGCCCACGATCGCATCCACCCGCCCACGCGGGTACGAGGGGTCGATCGGGACGTAGGACGCTCGCAGCGCCATCGTCGCGAGCGCCGCGGCGATGCTGGCCGGGGAACGGTGGGCGAGGATCGCTACGCGGTCACCGGGAGCGACGCCGATCTCGTGAAGGGTGTCCGCGATCGCGTTCGCGCGCCGGCCGAGCTCGCGGAAGGTGAGTAACTCGTCGATCGACTCGACCGCGGGCGCATCTGGCGAGGCCACGATCTGCCGACGTACCAATTCCACAACCGACTTTGACTGCACTGTGCACAGTCTGGTTGTTTACCGGCGAAGCTCAATTCACCCTCAACGAGAGAGGACGCATTACCCAAGAAATGGAGCGCGAAGCGTTCTACGAGGCGTTCCGTCGTCTCCTGGCGGAGCTGCGGCCCGAGTACGAACGGCCGAGCGCCGACGCTCACCTGTGGGCTGACGGCTACCTCGACTCGTTCGCGATGGTCCAGGTTCTCCAGTGGCTCGAGGAGCTCGTCGGTGACGAGTTCGAGCTGGAGGCGGACGCGCTCCCGACCTTCTTCACCATGGAACGCATTTACGACATCTACGTGGCGGGTGCGGCATGACCAGCGCGACGAAGCAGACGAGCTCCACGACCCTGCCGTGGAGCGTACGCGCGCTCGAGACGCTCGAGCGCTACCTCCCTGACGCGGTCGACGAGCTCGCGAGCCAGCCGATGGAGGCGCTCGAGAGCCGCGACAACCCGGGCATCGGGATCTTCAAGAGCGGCGGCGGCGCCGGCATGCTGGTCCCGAGCGACTACGGCGGCGGCGGCGCCGACGCGCGCGAGGCGGTGGAGATCCAGTACGCGCTCGGCCTGCTCGCGCCGTCGACGGCGGTCGGGCTCACAATGCACCAGTTCACCGTCGCGACGCTGGTCGAGATGATGCGCGAGACAGGTGGGCTCGAGGGGCTCGTGCTCGAGTCGATCGCGTCCCAGAACCTGCTGGTGGCCTCGGCCTTCGCCGAGGGCAAGCCCGGCGGCCACGTGCTCGACCCGACCGTGACGCTCGTCGCCGACGGGCCGAACTACCGGGCGAACGGCGTCAAGAAGCCGTGCAGCCTGACGGCGTCGATGGACATGATCACCGCCAGCGTCAAGATGCCGGACCCGAGCGAGCAGTTCGCCGTGGCGCTGTTCGGCGCGTCCGAGGACGGCGTGCGCATCGAGCCGTTCTGGAACAGCCCCGTGCTGGCGGGCGCGGAGACGGAGGCGCTGGTGCTCGACAACGTCCTGATCCCCGAGTCCGGCCTCACGTACGTGGCGCCGTCGAGCGAGCTCGACCGGGTCCAGGTGCGCGGCTACGTCTGGTTCGAGCTGTGCATCGCCGCGGCCTACGTGGGAATCGCGGCCGCGTTCGTCCAGCGGCTCCCCGAGGAGCGCACCGACGACGCCGGGCGAGTGGCGATGGGGACCGAGATCGGCTCGTCGGTCGCGATGCTGGACAGCATCGCCGCGCGCCTCGAGAGCGGCGAGGGTGAGCCCGACCTGCTCGCCGACTGCCTCACGATCCGCTACTCGGTGGAGCGCGCCATCCAGCGCGCCACCGACGTGGCCACGGAGCTGCTGGGCGTGGAGCGCCTTTCGCAGTGCCCGGAGCTCGGACTCCTGTTCACCGCGAGCCGCGCCCTGTCGTACCACCCGCCGTCGCGGCGGCGGACCCAAGGCGGACTGGCCGACTGGCTGCGTGGCGGAAAGCTGACGGTCTGATCGATGAACCACTCCAGCGAGATATTCCTGACCGGCCTGACCTACGAGCTGGGCGAGGTCGTCCACGACCTCGACGAGCTCACCCACGTCGCCCCCGGGGTGCGCCAGACCCTGCGCGACGGCGACCTCGAGACGTGGCGCACGACCGACCGCTCGATCGTGGAGCTCGCGTCGGGTCCGTTGCGCGGGACGGTCGAGGCGCTGAACGACGAGGAGCGGGCGGGTGTCCGCAAGCTCATCTTCGCCAGCAACAGCGTGTGGGACGAGTCGCTGCACACGTCGGTGGCGGTCAGCGCGCTGCTCGACGAGCTCGGGCTCCCGGAGGTGATCCCGGTCGGGGCCAACATGGCGTGGTGCGCGAACTTCCACCTCGCGCTCGAGCTGGCCCGGATGATGATCCAGACCGACGGCGACGAGTGCGTGCTCGTCGTGTGCGCGGACATCTGGCCGAAGGAGCGCGACCGACTCGTCTCGCCGGGGGTCTCGGTCCACAGCGACGCCGCGGCCGCCTTCGCGGTATCCAGCCACGGCGGCCCATTCCGGATCGGCACGACGCGGTTCGGGATCGACCCGGGGCTCGCCCTGATGGACCGCAACAGCCAGTTCGTGCAGTACATGGGCAGGGTGGGAGAGGGCCTCTCGGCCCTGATGACTCAGACGCTGGGCGCGGCGGGCCTGGCGCCCGACATGGTCGCCCGCGTGGTGCTGAACAACTACAACCGCTGGAGCTGCCGAACGCTGGCCGAGCTCGGCGGGTTCACCGAGGACCATCTCTACCTCGACAACGTGCCGCGGTTCGCGCACGCGCTGTGCGTCGACAACCCGATCAACCTCTGCGACCTGGGCTCGAACGGCTCCGCCCTGAGTCCGGGCGACCACCTCGTGTTGCTCGGGACCGGCCCGTGTCAGTGGGGCGTGTCCGTGGTCGACGTCGTGCGACCGGGCGTCCAGGTCGAGGTGGCGGCGGTGGGCGTCGGGGCCACCGGCGGGCCGCCGCTGTGCTGAACGAGTCTCCCCCCGACGCCCGCGCACGGCCCGGCGTGGACGACCTGTTCCCGCCGGCCGTGCGGGCGGACCCGTACCCGTTCTATCGCCAGCTGCGCGAGCGGGCGCCGGTGTACGACACCGGCCAGGACCTGTGGCTCGTCACCTCCTACCGCCACTGCCACGCGCTGCTGCGCGACGGCCGCTGCTCGAAGGACCTGCACACGATGGCGAACTACGAGCGCAACATGCAGATGGCGGGGCGCACCCAGCCGATCCGCGAGCTGCTCGAGCAGCTCATGTCGTTCAGCGATCCTCCCGATCACACCCGGCTGCGCGGGCTCGTCCAGCGCGCCTTCGGCCCGCGGATGGTCGAGGGCCTGCGCGGGCGGGTGCACCAGGTCGCGCACGAGCTGCTCGACCAGGTGGCCGATGGCAAGATCGAGCTGATCTCCGAGTTCGCCTGGCAGTTCCCGCTCGTCGTCGTCGCCGAGATGATCGGGGTGCCGCTGGAGGACCGGCAGCGCTTCCACGACTGGTCGCGCGACCTCGCGCCGTCATTCGAGCTGGTCCTGTCGCCGGAGGCGGCGGAGGCCGCCGAGCGTGCCACCGAGGAGTTCACCGCCTATTTCCACCGCCTCGTCGAGGAGCGGGCGCGCGAGCCGCGCGGCGATCTGCTGACCGCGCTCGTGGAGGCCGAGGAACAGGGCGCCCGGCTGTCGACGCGCGAGCTCGTCGTGAACCTGATCCTGATCGTCGGCGCCGGCCATGAGACCGTGATGAACCTGATCGCCAACGGCGTGCTGTCGCTGCTCCGGAACCCGGACCAGCTCGAACGGCTGCGCCGCGAGCCGGAGATCACGGATGACGCCGTCGAGGAGCTCCTGCGCTACGAGACCCCGGTCCAGATGACCACCCGCTTCCCCAGCGCGGACATCGAGATCGACGGCCAGACCATCCCCGCGGGTACGCGCGTCTCGGTGATCCTCGCGGCCGGCAACCGGGACCCCGAGCGCTTCCCGGACCCCGACAGGCTCGACCTCACCCGGGGCGACCACCAGCACCTCGCGTTCGGCGGCGGGATCCACTACTGCCTGGGCAACGCGCTTGCCCGGATCGAGGCCGCCACCGCATTCCGGGCGCTCGTCGACCGCTTCCCGCGCCTCGAGCTGGCGACCGACGCCCCGGAGTATCGCGACACGATCCTGCTGCGCGGCCTCAAGTCCCTGCCGCTCAGGGTCTGAAGCAAGCGCTCAAACGCAATGGAGCGTATGATCCGCCTCGGATGGCGGAGCGTGTAGACGGCCCGGCGATCGCGCGGCAGCTGCTGGAGCAGTCACCGTTCGCGCGGTACGCCGGGTTCGAGCTCGAGGCCCTCGAGCCCGACCGGGCGACCCTGCGGCTCCCGTTCAAGACCGAGCTCACCACGACCGGCGAGATCGTGCACGGCGGGGCGATCAGCGCGCTTATGGACATGGCGGCGACGATCGCCGCATGGTCGATCGAGTTCGAGTCGATGCCGACCCGCTGGGGCACGGCGGGGCTGACCGTCGGCTTCGAGCGTCCCGCCTCGTCCGCCGACGTCAGCGCCACGGCAACCATCACGAGGCGCGGGCGCAGCCTGTGCTTCTGCGAAGTCGTGGCCAGCGCCGATGGCAAGCGCGTCGCCGGCGGCTCGGTTATCTACGCGCTGTCCCTCTGACGCCCGGGGTCCGCCGGGCCACGTCCACTTCTGCGCCCGCCGTCACGTCTGCGGCCGGTCGTACTCCGCGTCGATGATCCGGGCGAGCTGCCGCGAGTGCGCGAGCAGCGTCCCGTCCGGCGCCCAGAGCGTCCCGTCCTCGTCGAAGAAGCCGCCCTCCAGGACGCGCGTGCGGAACAGCGTGTTCACGAGGTCGACGTCGCCGTGCGGCAGCGCCCTCCGGAAGTGCATCGTGAGGTCGATCGTCGGGACGATCGACGGCGCCTCGAGGTGCGCGTAGGCGGGTGGCCAGAGGGCGTCCGCGAGGAACGTGAGCGCGCACGCGTCGAGCGGCTCCGCGGGGCGCGTCCGCAGCCACCCACCCACGCTCGCCGGCCCGCCGGTGGCGACGAAGCCGCCGCTCGTGGGCTGGAGCTCGATGTGCTTCACGAACTCCGGCAGGCCCTCGACCCACGGCATCGTCTGCGCGGGGTCGAACGCGGCCGGCTCCGGCGGCTCGGACTCGTCGAACGTGACGGGGAACGGCCCCGCGGCCGCGAACGCGGCGAGCGCGGTCACGCGCAGCCGGCCGTCCTGCACCAGCCGGGCCGACAGCGTCGAGAGCGAGCGACCGGCGCGCTCGACTGTCACCTCCAGCTCGCACGGGCCCTCCTCCGCCGCGTCGGCGAAGTGCACGGTGAGCGAGCGCGGCGGCCGGCTCGCGTCGTCCACGGCTGCCACCAGCGCGCGCAGCACGATCGCCGCGACATAGCCGCCGTGCGGCGACGGCCCCGTCCCCCACCCGGGGAGGATCGTCCCCCGGAAGCGTCCCTCACCGCGTCCCTCGATCGCGGTCGCCTCCGCGAACGTGGCAGCGCCCTCGTCGCCGTGCATCGCGCGATCGTATTCCACCGCCAACCCCGCACGGTTACTGGGTGCCCTCCCCCGTCTGGTGGGGTACCTTGGGCGGTCAGATTTGCCGATCGAGGGGGGTGTAGAGGATGGCAAGCGCCAACAGCGTGCTTGATGTCGCGTTGGACGAGGTTCTCGTCGCGGACCGCGCGCTCTGGGCCAAGGGTCCCCCGCACGAGCTGTTCCGGCGTCTCCGGCGCGAGTGCCCGGTGCACTGGACGCCCCGCCTCGCCGAGTTCCCCGAGGAGGACGGCTTCTGGTCGGTCACGACCTTCGACCTGATCCAGAAGGTCAACCGCGACTGGAGCACGTACTCCTCCGAGCGCGGCGGCACGCTGATCTACACGAACGCGCTGATCCCGGTCGAGCAGGCGCGCCTCATGTTCGTCGCGCAGGACCCGCCGAAGCACGACAAGATCAAGCAGCTCTTCCAGTTCGGGTTCGCTCCGCGCCGCATCGCGCAGCACGAGGACCGCATCCGCGAGCTCACCACCGAGGCGCTCGACAAGCTCGAGGGCCGCGACGAGGTCGAGCTCATCGAGGAGATCGCGAAGCCGTTCCAGGCGCGCGTGATGGGGACCTACCTCGGCATCCCGCCGGGTGACGACGCGATGTACATCGAGCTGACGAACGCCATGTTCAACTCGACCAACCCCGACATCGCCCCCGAGGGGCCGAAGGCCGTGATGGAGCGCGTCGGCCCGAAGGTGACCGAGCACTGCACGCAGATGATCGCGGAGCGCCGCAAGCAGCCGACCGACGACCTGGTGAGCGTCCTGGTCGAGGCGGAGGTCGACGGCGAGAAGCTCGGCGACTACGACATCGTGATGGGGTTCTTCGTCTTCCTCACCGCCGGCTACGACAGCACGCAGGCCACCTACGGCAACGGCATGAAGCTGCTGATAGAGCATCCGGACCAGCGCGACATGCTGCTCGAGGATCCGTCGCTGATCCCGAGCGCGGTCGAGGAGATCCTGCGGCTCTACCCGCCGGCGACGTACTTCCGCCGCACCGCGACGCGCGACCACGAGCTCGGCGGCCAGCAGATCCGGGAGAACGACAAGGTGATCATGTGGTACGTCTCGGGGAACCGGGACGAGGCGCACTACGACGATCCGGACCGCTTCGACGTGACGCGCAACCCGGAGCACCAGGCGTTCGGCGGCGGCGGGCGGCACTTCTGCCTCGGCTCGGCGCTCGCCCGCCTCGAGCTCCGGATCCTGTTCGAGGAGACGCTCAAGCGCTTCCCGGACATGGAGATCGTGGGGCCGCCGGACCCGCTTCACTCCGTCCTGCTCAACCAGCAGCGTACGTTGCGCGTTCGACCGTCTCCGTCCGCCGGCGCCTGAGGGGTCACGCGTGGGGGGCTTTGCGGATCGCCTCGCGGCCGCGCACTTCGCGCACCAGCGAGCGGACGTCGATGGTCTCGAGACGATCGACGTGGCCAGGCTCGACGCGTTCCTGCGCAGCCTGCTCTTCACCGACGGGACGATCACGCGCGCGCTCGAGGTGCAGGCGCTGGCGACCGTCGAGGTGGAGGTGATCAGCCAGGGCGAGACGCGGCTCACCGACGGCACCGCGCACCACCTCGGCGCGTTCGAGGGAGACGTCTGCCTCCAGCGACGCGTGAGCATGCGCTCCGGCGACGCGGCGATCGGCGTCTGGGCCGAGTCGTGGATTGTCCCGGAGCGGCTGCCGGGGGGCTTCCTCGGGATCCTCGGCCAATCGCGGCAGGGGATCGGGCAGTCGATGCAGGGCCTGCATCTCGAGAGCTGGCGCGAGCTCCTGTGGTTCCGCCTGGGCCACCCGCCCGGGTGGGCCGACGACGGCTATCCGCCCGACTGCGACACGCTGGTCCGGCGCTACCGGGTCATCACCGGCGGCGTGCCGGCGATCCTCATCGCCGAGTGGTTCGCGGTCGGGGAGCGCGACGGCCAGTACCGCCTGCTCGCGTGCGCGGACGGGACGGTGACGCCACCGGAGGTGCTGTTCCAGGCTGAGCGAGCCGGCCTCGGAGCCGCGTGACCGGCCGTCCGGACCTCCGCAACGCCAGCCTGCTGGTCGATCGCAGCGTCGAAGCCGGGCGCGGCGACAAGGTCGCCTACGTCGCGGCGGACGCGACCCTGACCTACGAGGAGCTGCGCCGCCGCGTGAACCGCATGGGCGGCGCGCTGCGCGAGCTCGGCGTGCGCAGGGAGGACCGGGTCCTGCTGGTGCTCGACGACACCACGGCCTTCCCGACCGCGTTCCTCGGCGCCATGCGGATCGGGGCCGTGCCGGTGCCCGCGAGCGTGCGTGACACACCCGAGCACTTCCGCCACTTCGTGACCGACTCGTACGCCGAGGTAGTCGTGTGCGACGCGGCGATGGCGCCCGCGCTCGAGGACGCGCTGAGCGGGCTCGGGGTGCGTCTCGTCGCCCGTGCACCCGAGGGCGGCGACGTCGTGGACCTGGACGCCGCGCTCGCCGCCGCGGACCCGGAGCTGGGCGTCGTCGACACGCATCCCGACGACATGGCCTTCTGGCTCTACAGCTCGGGCTCGACCGGCCTGCCGAAGGGCGTCGTGCACCTCCACCGCAACGTCGAGGCCGTCTGCGAGGGCTTTGCGCGGCAGGTCCTCGAGGTCGACGAGCACGACCGGATCTTCTCGACCACGAAGCTCTACCACGCGTACGGACTGGGCAACAGCCTGTCGTTCCCGCTCTATTTCGGTGCGACGAGCATCCTGCTCGCCGGACCGCCGCAGCCGGAGCGGATCATCGCCACGGTCCGCGAGCACGAGCCGACCCTGTACTTCTCGGTGCCGGCGCTGTACGGGCTGGTCGCCGACGATCCGGACGCCGCCGACGCCTTCCGCAGCGCGCGCCTCTGCATCTCCGCCGCCGAGCCGCTGCCCCAGCGCACCTTCGACGTCTGGCACGAGCGCTTCGGGATCCAGATCCTCGACGGGATCGGCTCGACCGAGATGCTCCAGTGCTACTGCACGAACCGGCCGGGCGCGGTGGTGCCCGGCAC
>JALZEZ010000019.1 GCA_030861775.1 Actinomycetota bacterium | reverse complement strand
CCACCACACGGCGCGCGCGCAGCGGCAACGGCCGCCGCCGGCGCGGACGCCGCGGCGTGAACCGCGCCGACCAGGTCCTCAAGGTCATCCGCGAGAACCCGGGCATCTCTGTGTCTGAGATCGGAGACAAGCTCGGCATGGAGCAGAAGAACTACCTGTACCGCGTGGTTGGCAATCTCCAGGGCGAGGGCGCCGTCAAGAAGGACGGAAGGGGCTTCACGGCCGCCTAGGCCGTCACCTTCTCCATCTCCTCGATCACCGCGTCCGCCACGTCGGAGGTGCCCACCGCCGTCGGGTCGTCGCGGCTCGGCTTCATGTCGTAGGTGACCTTCTCGCCCTTGCGGATCACCTCGGCGATCGCGTTCTCGAGGCGCTCGGCCGCGTCCCGCTCGTCGATGTGACGCAGCAGCATCACGCCCGAGAGCATGAGCGCCATCGGGTTCACCTTGTTCTGGCCCTTGTACTTCGGCGCCGAGCCGTGCGTGGCCTCGAACACCGCGTAGTCGTCACCGACGTTCGCGCCGGGCGCCATGCCCAGCCCGCCGATCATGCCCGCGGCGAGGTCGGAGACGATGTCGCCGTACAGGTTGGGGAGAACGAGCACGTCGTACTCCTCCGGGCGTGACACGAGCTGGTTGCACAGGTTGTCAACGATGCGGTCCTCGAACTCGATATCGGGATATTCCTCTTGTGCAATCTCTTGAGCAGTACGAAGGAATAGACCGTCGGTGTGCTTCATGATGTTGGCCTTGTGCACAGCGGTCACCTTCGACCGCCCGTAGGCCTTCGCGTACTCGAACGCCTCGCGCACTATCCGCTTGGTGCCGTGCACCGAGATCGCCTTGATGGTGACTCCGATGTCGTCCCGCAGCTGGGTTCCCTCGGTCTCGGCGATCACCTCACGGAGCCTGTCGGTCTTCTCGTCGCCCAGCTCGTACTCGACACCGGCGTACAGGTCCTCGTGGTTCTCGCGCACGACCACGACGTCGGTCTCCGGGAAGCGGGTGCGCACGCCCTCGTACGCCTTGCACGGGCGCAGGCAGGCGTACAGGTCGAGCTCCTTGCGCAGGGCCACGTTGATCGAGCGGAAGCCCGACCCGACCGGGGTGGTGATCGGGCCCTTGATCGCGAGCTTGCGCTCGCGGATCGACTCCAGCACGCGGTCGGGGAGCGGCGTGCCCTCCTCCTCGTAGACGTCCGCGCCGGCGTCCTGCCAGTCCCATTCGAACTCGACCCCGGTTCCCTCGAGCACGCGGCGCACGGCCTCGGAGATCTCGGGGCCGGTTCCGTCGCCTCGTATGAAGGTCACCTGGTAAGCCAAGTTGGGTCCTTTCTTCGTCTACGCCCTCGCCCGGCGGCGCATTATGTCTGCCACGATTGGTCCATGCCCGGCGGCCGATCCATCCAGCTGATGCGCGTCTTCGGCATCCGCGTCGGAGTGGACCCGAGCTGGTTCCTCGTCCTGTTCCTGTTCATCTGGTGGCTGTCCACCTGGTACGAGGAGCTGTACCCGGGGGACGATACGAAGGCGTTCGCCCTGGCCACCGCGGGCGCGCTCCTGTTCTTCCTGTCGGTCGTCCTCCACGAGCTCGGCCACGCGGTGGTGGCGATGCGCAACGGGATCGGGATCGCGGGGATCGACCTGTGGCTGTTCGGCGGCCTGGCGCGGATGAAGAGCGACACCCGCACTCCGGGGCAGGAGTTCAGGATCGCCGCGGCGGGGCCGGCCGTCACGCTGGTCATCGCGGTGCTCTGCTACGGGCTCGGATCGCTCTTCTTCGCGGGCGAGGTGGCCGATGGCGTGACCTTCGACGAGGACTCGGGGATCAGCGCCGGGGCGGCGCTGCTCGGCTGGCTGACGCTGATCAACGTGTGCTTGCTCGTGTTCAACCTGATCCCGGCCTACCCGCTCGACGGCGGCCGGATCGCGCGGGCGTTCGCCTGGTGGCGGACCGGCGACCGCGAGCGCGCCACGCGGCTCGTGGCGCGCATCGGCCGCGGCTTCGGCTGGTTCCTGATCGCCTTCGGCGCCTTCACGCTGCTCAACGGCGACACGATCGGCGGCGTGTGGACGATCGCGATCGGGTTCATGCTCTCCCAGGCGGCCAAGGGGGCCGAGCTCCAGACGCGCATCAGCGAGCACCTCGGCGACCTGACCGTGCGCGACGTGATGGACCCGGAGCCGGTCTCGCTGCTCGCCCAGACGAAGCTCGACCGCGCCCTCGACGAGTTCTTCCTGCGCTACCGCTGGCCGTGGTTCCCGGTGGTGGACGCGACCGGCCGCTTCCTGGGCCTGGTCAGCCGCCAGAAGGTCGAGGAGGTGCCGGAGGCGCTGAGGGAGGGCTCGAGCGTGGACCAGGTGATGCTGCTCGACGAGACGAAGTCGCTGCGGGTGGACGTGGACGAGCCGATCGAGGCCCTGCTGGGCTCCGAGGCGCTCCAGCAGCTCGGCGCGGTGATGGCGGTGGACTCCGACGGCGTCCTCCGCGGCGTCGTCACGGTGGATCGCGTCCGGCGCGCCCTCAACCCCTCGCCGCAGGCCCCATAACCCCCGGCTCGGCCGCGCATAACCGATCCGGACCGCCCGCCCGGCCCGGCTCACATAGAATCGCCGCCGCTCCGCGCCCGCGGAGCTGTCTATGCCAACCCACGACGTCCTGATCATCGGAGCCGGCCTGGCCGGCATGCGCGCCGCCCTGGCGGCCGCCGAGGAGGGCGCGGACGTGGGCATCATGTCCAAGGTCCACCCGGTCCGCTCGCACTCGAACGCGGCCCAGGGTGGGATCAACGCGGCGCTGAACCCCGAGGACACCTGGGAGTCGCACGCGTTCGACACGGTGAAGGGGTCGGACTACCTGGGCGACCAGGACGCGATCGAGATCATGTGCCGCGAGGCGCCGCAGGAGATCCTCGACCTCGAGCACCTCGGCGTGACCTTCCACCGCAACGCCGAGGGCCGCCTCGGCACCCGCGCCTTCGGCGGGGCCTCCGCCGCGCGCACCTACTACGTGGCCGACATCACCGGCCAGGCGATCCTGCACGTGCTCTACGAGCAGCTCATGAAGAGCTCCGAGGTCTACCGCTACGAGGAGTGGTTCACGACCAACCTCGTGCGCGACGACGACGGCCACGTGGCCGGCTGCATGGCGCGCAACATCCGCGACGGGTCGATGGAGATCTTCGGGGCCAAGACCGTGATCCTCGCCAGCGGCGGGAACGGCCAGATCTACAACCCCACCACCAACGCGCTGATCTGCACCGGGGACGGCATCGCGATCGCCTACCGGATCGGGGCGAAGCTGATGGACATGGAGATGGTCCAGTACCACCCCACCACGCTGAAGGGCAACGGGCTGCTGATCACCGAGGGCGCTCGCGGCGAGGGCGCCCACCTCTACAACGCCCAGGGCGAGCGCTTCATGGAGAAGTACGCGCCGAACAAGATGGAGCTGGCCTCGCGCGACGTGGTCTCGCGCGCCGAGCAGACCGAGATCAACGAGGGGCGCGGCTTCGAGGACGGGACCGTCGCGCTCGACATCACCAAGGTCCCGAGGAAGCGCATCCACGAGGCGCTGCGCGAGATCGTGATGGTGGCGCGCGACTTCGCCGGCATCGACATCACCAGGGAGCCGGTGCGGATCAAGCCCGGTAACCACTACACGATGGGCGGGGTCAAGACCGACAAGGACGGTCTGACCGACGTGCCGGGGCTGTACGCGGCGGGCGAGGTCGCTTGCGTCTCGGTGCACGGGGGTAACCGCCTCGGTGCGAACTCGCTGCTCGACACCCTGATCTTCGGCAAGCGTGCCGGCCGCCACGCGGCCAAGGTGGCGCAGAGCAAGGGCACCCCCGACGTGCCGTACAGCGTGCTGGCCGACGAGGAGCGCGGCATCGAGGAGATCGTGCGCCGCGACGGCGACGGTCGGCGCGTCTCCGAGATCCGCGAGGAGCTGGGCCGCACGATGGACAAGCACGTGGCCGTCTTCCGCGACGAGGAGGGGCTGCGCCAGGCCGAGGAGATCGTGCAGCGGCTCAAGGAGGAGTCGAAGAGCGTGACGATCGACGACAAGGGGTCGGTCTTCAACCAGGACCTCCTGGGGGCGGTCGAGCTCGGCTTCATGCTCGACAACGCGGAGTGCGTGATCGCCGGCGCGCTCGAGCGCACGGAGAGCCGCGGGGCCCAGTTCCGCACCGACTTCCCCGAGCGCAACGACGAGGAGTGGCTCAAGCACATCGTCCTGTCGGCGAACGGCGACCGCCCGGAGGTCTCCTACTCTGACGTGACGATCACCCAGTGGGAGCCGCAGGAGCGCAAGTACTAGGGCAATGGCCGACTACACGCTGAAGATCCGCCGCTACGACCCGGAGTCCGGCAGGCCGGCCTACTGGCAGGAGTTCGGAGTGGAGCTGGACCCGGAGCGCTCGGTCCTCGACGCGATCCTCCAGGCCAAGGCCCGCGAGGACGGCTCGATCGGGATCCGCTGCTCGTGCCAGGCGGCGATCTGCGGCTCGTGCGGCGTGCGGATCAACGGCAAGTCGCGCCTGGCCTGCAACACGTTGCTGGAGGTGGCGGAGCAGACCGCGCCGAACGGGGCGATCGTCGTCGAGCCGATGGGCAACATGCCCGTGCTCAAGGACCTGATCGTGGACATGGACGCGGTGCACTGGAAGAAGGTCCAGCGCGTGGTGCCGTGGCTGCTCCCCGAGGGCGACCCGCCCGAGCGCGAGTACGTGGTGGAGCCCGAGTCGATGATCGACATCACCCAGTCGATGGCCTGCATCCACTGCGGCGCCTGCGTGTCGGCCTGCCTGTCGCTCGAGGTGGACCCGGAGTTCATCGGCCCGGCCGCGCTGGCCAAGGCCTACCGCTTCGTCGGCGACCCGCGCGACGCCCACACCGAGGACCGCCTGCTCGACCTGGCCGAGGACCCGCACGGCATCTACGACTGCACCCACTGCTTCGCCTGCGTCGAGGTCTGCCCCAAGGACGTGGCCCCGATGAACCAGATCATGCGGCTGCGCCGCCGGGCCACGGGCGACTACGCGATCAAGGACGGCAACAACGGCTACGGGCACGAGAAGGCGTTCACCGACCTGATCGAGAAGTACGGGACGCTGTCGGAGTCGCAGCTCCTGCCGAAGTCGTACGGCGACGGCTCGCTCATCCGGGCCCAGACCAAGCCGGCCGCGGTCAAGGAGCTGGCCGCCAAGTTCCCGACGATCGTGCGCGGCCTGGCCTCGGGCAAGGTCTCGCCGAAGGTGGCGCTGATCCACCACAAGCTGAAGGACCAGGACCAGATCCGGCGGATCTACCGGGAGGTCGAGGACAGGGACGACCGGCTCGAGCTCAACCTCTACATCGTGGGCGAGGGCGGCGACGAGCAGGAGGAGGACCAGATGGCCGAGGCTGGGCAGGGATCGTGAAGCTGGCCTACTGGCCCGGCTGCGTGTCGCGCGGGTTCACCCCGGAGCTGCACGGGGCGATGGCCGCGGTGGCGCCGAAGCTCGACCTGGAGCTGGTGGAGCTCGACCGCGCGAACTGCTGCGGCGCGGGCGTGATCGCCGAGCACAACCAGGAGCTGGCCGACACGCTGAACGCGCGCACCTTCGCGCTGGCCCAGAGCGTGGACGGCGCCGCGGGCATGATGAACATCTGCTCCACCTGCCAGGGCGCGCAGAGCGAGTGCCAGGAGCGGCTCGACGCGGACTCGGCCTACCGGGCGCACATCAACGAGCACCTGGAGCCCGAGGACGTCGCCTACGAGCGCGACGGGGCCTGGTGGAACAAGAACTTCATGTGGCTGCTGGTCGAGGAGATCGGGCTCGACACGCTGCGCGACCGGGTGGTGCGCCCGCTGACCGGCCTCCGGGTGGGGCCGTTCTACGGCTGCTACATCGTGCGGCCCACCAAGCGGCTCGGTTACGACGAGCACCCCGACCGCGACAAGTACCTGGACTGGATCATCGATGCCATCGGCGCCGAGCCGGTGCCGTACTCGGGCAGCCACAAGTGCTGCGGCTTCCCGGTGATCACGATGAACCGCACCACCTCGCTGCGCCAGGCCGGCCGCCACATGGCCGACGCGATCGACGCGGGCGCGGACTGCGTCGTGACCCCCTGCCCCCTCTGCCACCTGAACCTCGACCTCCAGCAGCCCGAGGCCGCCCCGTTCGTGGAGCGCGACCTCGGCATGCCGGTCCTCCACCTCCCCCAGCTCGTGGGCCTGGCCCTCGGCCTGGAGCCCAAGGAGCTGGGCATGCACCGCCACGTGGTCAGGACCACGGCCGTGCAGCGCAAGGTGGCGGAGCTGGCCGCGGTCTAGGCGGCCTCGTACACCAGCTCGCCACCGCGGTAGGTGCGCGCCACGGCCGCGCCGTCGAGGTCGCGGCGCGGATCCTTCGAGAGCACCACGATGTCCGCCCGCTTGCCGGGCTTGAGCGAGCCGGCGTCGTCCTCCACGCCTAGCGCCTTCGCCCCGCCGAGCGTGTAGGCGCGCAGGGCCTGCTCCGCCGTCAGGGCCTCGTCCGGCGCGCAGACGTTCCCCTTCCTGGTGCCGCGGGTGACCGCCGCCCTGACGGCGGCCAGCACGTCGTAGCCCGAGACCGGGTGGTCGGAGCTCCCGGCCAGCTCGACGCCGGCGTCGACCAGGCTGCGCAGCGGTGCCGCGAGGTTCGGTGGCGGGGCGGGGGTGCGCGCGAAGTAGTCGCCGACCATGTCGTAGACGAAGTAGGGCTGGACCACGGCCATCGCGCCGACGGCGGCGATGCGGCGGGCGAGCTCGGCGTCGCAGATCGTCACGTGCTCCAGTCGCGGCCGGCCGGGTAGGTCGGCGAGCGGGGCGCCGGCCTTCTCGAGCGCCGTCACGGCCACGTCGATCGCCTCGTTGCCGATCGCGTGCTGGGCGACCTGGAGCCCTGAGCGGGCGGCCGCGGCCACGGCCTCGTTCAGCTTGTCCTGGTCCCAGAAGAGGATCCCGGAGTGCAGGCGGCCGTCCGGGCCGCGCCGCCACTCCATGGCCGACGCCGTACGCAGCGCGGCGAGGCCCTCGCCGCCGACGGCCGCCCTCAGCGTCCCGGCCGCGGCGCGCGCCATCTCGGTCATCGAGACGCAGACGGCGCAGCGCTCGGCGCCGTCCATGAACAGCTTGGCCGGGCCGATCGGCGTCTGGGCGGGGCCGCTGCCGGTCGGTCGCGCGTCGGTGCGGGGGATGATCATGCTGGCCGCCGCCACCGGCATGCGGTGGACGATCACGGGCAGGGCGCCCGCCTCGGCGGCGCGCTCGTAGAGGGCCTCGAAGAACGGCGGCACCGCCGCGTCGCCCACCCGCACGATGCCGGCGGCGAGCAGCGCCCGGCCGTGGGCCTCGCACTCGGCGATCCAGGCGTCCTCGGCGCCGTCGAGCAGCGAATCGCGCGAGCGCGCCTCGGCCAGGAACATCGCACCCTCCGAGACCTCCCCCGTGAGCCGACCGTTGCGACGGATCAGCTTCCCGTTCGGCGGGTCGCCGGAGCCCTCGTCCCAGCCCATCTCCGCCAGCCCGCGCGAGTTGAGGCAGGCGTCGTGGAAGCTGTAGGCGATCAGCACCAGCGGGCGGTCGGGGCAGACCTCGTCGAGCTCGTCGCGGGTGGGCGCGCGGCCCTCGCGCAGCTTGGCCGGGTCGTAGCCCTGCATGCGCACCCAGCCCTCGCGCTGCCCGATTCCCTGCTCGACCCGCCGCAGCAGCTCCTCGATGCTCTCGGCGTCGTGCAGGTCCGGGACCCCGCGGTCGAAGGCGGCCATGCAGTAGTGGTGGTGGGCGTCGACGAAGGCGGGGACGATCAGCTCGTCGCCGAGCTCGACCACCTCGGCGCCCTCGCCCGCCGCGGCGCGCACCTCCTCGGCGGCGCCGACCGCCTCGATCCGGCCGTCACGGACCGCCACCCCTTCGGCCTCCGGGGCGGCCGGGTCCATCGTGAGTACGTGCCCCAGCAGGGCCAGCACCGGCGGGACACTACCGATACGGCCCCAGACGCGAAAAACCCGCCAGTTGCCTGACGGGTCTTCGCGGTGCGGCGTACCCCTACGCGCCCTGGGAAGCTATGAAAGTCTCCGTCGGGGCCTCCCTCCCGACTGATTGAATGGTTCCCCACGCGGCCGTTTCTCACGTCCCCCGTGCGCGGTGAAAAACGGGTGATCTTTGCGGGAGGAGGAATCTCCCCGAAGGGGGAGGAAAGGGTGAGGGGATGGGTAGACGCAGCTCACCCTTCCTCCCCCGAAAGCGGTAACATCCCGCGCCCATGGCCGCCCGGATCACCATCGTCTCGGCCCGTTTCGAGGACCTGGTCGCGATCGGGCTCGAGTCGTTGATCTCCGAGGACCCCAACCTGGAGCTGGTGGCCAGCGGCGTGGAGCTGGAGCAGCTCGAGACCGTGCTCGAGGAGCAGAAGCCGTCGGTCGTGCTGATCAACTTCGGCTCGCTGCCGAATCCCGCGATGATCTACCAGCTCCACCAGGGGCACGAGGACACGCGGATCGTCGTGCTGGCGAACCGGCCCACAGCCGCGGAGTGCAACCAGATGCTCTCGTTCGGCGCCACCGCCTGCATCTCGAAGGAGACCCAGGGCCGCGACATCATCAACGCCATCCACCTCGCCTCCCGCGGCATGCACGTCCTGCCCCGCTCGGCCAGCGCGACCGACGACCCCTCCGCGCGCTTCGACCTCCCCGCGCCCGACCTGCTCACGCCGCGCGAGGCGGACGTCCTCGAGCGGCTCCAGAGCGGGATGACCAACGCGCAGATCGCCCACGAGCTCTCCATCGGCGTGGAGACCGTGCGCACGCACGTGCGCAACATCTACTCCAAGCTCGGCATCTCCACCCGCCGCGACCTGGCCCGCCTGGGCCGCGACCGCTCGGCGGGACGCGGGATGGAGCCGGTCGTCCCCGGGCCGGCCGGCCCCTGACCGCTCGCCCGAAGGGGGGTGAAGTCGATTGCGTCCAAATAGTGGACGGAAGTGACGACACCTTCCGAGGGTGAAGTCGATTGCGGTACCTATAGGGCCGGAATCGACTTCACCTCAGGGGGGTGTGGTCGATTGCGGCGGATATACCGCCGGGATCGACGACACCCCCCGGGGGCGGGCCGCTCCCTCCCCCTAAGTGCTGCCGTTGAAGTAAGCGCCTAGCGGACGAAGACCCGCTCGCAGCCGCTCACGCTGTCGACGCGGTCCACGTAGGCCACGTCGCGGCCGGCGCCGCAGCGGACCACGTCGCGCCTCTTGTCGCGGGCGAGGACGCGGTCGTTGCCGATGCCGCCGAACAGGCGGTCCTTCCCGCGCCCGCCGTTGAGGCGGTCGTTGCCGGGGCCGCCGTCGAGTGCGTCGTTGCCGTCCTCGCCCCAGAGGCGGTCGTTGTCGGGACCGCCGCCCATGGCATCGCGGTCCGGCCCGCCGTAGAGGCGGTCGGCGCCGGCGTCCCCCGAGATCTTGTCGACGCCCGCCTGCCCCCAGGCGCGATCGGTGCCCGGGCCTGCGCTCAGGCCGTCGTCGCCCTCGCCGCCGCGCAGCAGGTCGTCGCCCGCGCCGCCGTCGTGCACGTCGTTGCCGAGCAGCCCCCGCAGCTTGTCGTTGCCGTCACCGCCGAACAGCCGGTCGTTGCCGTCGGCGGAGGTCAGGCGGTCGTTGCCCGCCCCGCCCTCGAGCACGCTGTCCTCGCCGATGAACGGGTCGCTCGTGCAGTCCACCAGCAGGCACTGGTTGCCGCGGATCTCGTCGTTGCCCGGCCCGCCGCGAAGCGTGTCCCTGCCCGAGTTGTCGCAGAGCCGGCCGAGCTGGCCGCGGCGGCAGTTCGCGCCGTAGATCGTGTCGTTGCCGTCGCCGCCCTCGATCGTGTCGGAGTCGCCGCTGCCGTCGAGCGTGTCCGAGCCGCCCTCGCCGAAGATCTTGTCGTCGCCGCGACCGCCCGTGATCGTGTCGTCGCCGCCGGTGCCGCGCAGCTCGTCGTTGTCGTTCGTGCCGGTGATCGTGTCGGCGATCGCCACGGCGCCGAGCGCCAGCAGCGCGACCAGGACCAGCGCGAGGCCGAGACGACGACGGCTCACCGAACGATCAGGCTACCCCGCATGCCGGGGTGGAGGCTGCAGAAGAACCCGTACGTCTGCCCCGACTTGACGTTGTCGAGCCCCTCGATCGGCGCAACCTCGCCCAGACCGCTCAGCTTGCTCATGAACAGCGGCCTGCCGTCCGGGCCCTTGTCGTCCGCGACGACGTCGTGCTGCGGGAGGTCGAAGTTCATGAAGTTGAGCGGACCGCCGACCTGTGTGGTCATCACCGGCGTGGCGTAGGTCGTGTAGGTCGAGCCGGGCACGGCCACGATCGCGCCGCCGGGCGCTCCGTCGCCGCCCTCGCCACCACCGCCACCGCCGCCGCCGCCACCGCCGACGGTCTCCGCGGCGTCCTTCGGGATGTCCTGCGGCGCGCCCGGCCGGAAGGCCACGATGTAGCCCTGCGGCAGCGAGCCGAGGCCGGTCGCGGCGTAGACGGTGTTGCGCGCGATGCTCACGCCGCCCCAGGAGAGGGAGGCCGGCGACTTCGTGCCGCCGAGCGCCACCGGGCGCTTGGCGAGGAGCGTGCCGCTGCGGGCGTCGAAGGCGTTGAGCGAGCCACTCGCGTCCATCGTGTAGACGACGCCGTTGGCGACCGACACGGGGTTGCCCCAGTGGACGGCGTCGGCGGTCGGCGCGACCCAGCGGTGGCTGCCGGTGTCGGCCGCCACCGACCACAGGTAGCCGAGCACGGTGATCGGCCCGAAGACCGAGCCGGCGTCGTACGCCGTCGATCCCACTATCCCTCCGAACGCCGACGGCGGGCCGACGATCTGGGTCCACTCGCCCTTCATCGTCTTGGCGTCGAACACGTGGTAGACGCCGGACTTCTGCCCCGCGCCGACGAGCTTGCGCCCGTCCGGCCCGCGGAAGAGGTTGGCCGCGGCTCCGAAGTCGAGGTCGATGTCACCGCAGGAGCCGACGCCCTGCGGGTAGTACGGCGGGTAGTTGTTCGGGATGTCGAAGCAGGGCAGCTCGGAAAAGCCCGGGACGTACTCGTCGACCGTCCCCTTGTAGGAGCCGACGATCTCGCCGAAGGTCTTGCTCTTGCGGTCGACGTCGTACTTGAGCACCGCGTTCGCGTGCTTGTGCTCGGCCTGCGGCTTGAACGGATTGCCCGCCCCCGCGAAGGCGACCTTGTCCTCGGTGTCGATGGCGGGCGTCGACCAGATCGTGGCCCCCGCGAACTCGTCGTCGGGCTCGTTCGGCGGGTGGATCGTCCAGGTCTTCTTCAGGACTCGCCCGTTCGAGACGTCAAGGAAGCTCATCGACCCCTGGAACGGGTGGCGGTCCGCCTCGTCGTCGAGCTCGGCGGCGCCGCCGGAGACCCCGAGCATCAGCACGCCGTCGAAGATGATCGCGCTGCCGTACAGGTCGGCGCCGTTCTGGGTGTCGAGCGGCGGCGTGGCCCAGGCCAGCTTGCCGGTGGCCTGCTCGAAGGCGGCCGCGTACGGGCCGATGCACTTCTCGCCGGCCGGGCAGCCCTGGCCCTCGCGGGTGCGGGTGGCGCCCACGAAGACCGTCGGGCAGAGCTTCTTCTTGACGACCTTGCGCTTGACGGTCTTGTAGCGGCGCACCTTCTTGCCGCGCACGCGCCGCCAGACCTTCACCTTCTTCTTCTTGTAGGTCACGGTCTGGCCGCACTCGCGGTCGGCGATGCCGGGCGTGTTGTTCATCGAGCCGCCGCGCGGCAGCTTCGCCTTCCACACGAGCTTGCCGGTGTCGGCGTTCAGCGCGACCAGCCAGCCGCGATTCGTGCCCGCGTACACGCAGCCGTCGGCGACGATCGGCGTGCCGGTGAAGTCGCCCTCCGCCTCGGCCTCCTCGGTGGAGAAGGTCCAGGCCGGGGTGAGCAGCGGCACGTCGGCGGGCGAGATCGACTTCTCGCGCGGCTGGGTGCGGGTGTTCGAGTAGTCGTGGCCGTAGCTGCGCCACTCGCCGCCGGGCACGTCCGTGTCCGCGCAGCCGGGCATCTTCTCGGCCGCGGAGGCGGGCGACGCCGCCGCGAGGGCGGCGAGCGCGGCGATGGCTGTGAGCGCCCCCCTCCTCATCGGACTAAGGCGACCACTCGCTTCCGTAGACGTTCTCCGCGACCTCCTGCGGGGTGCGCGCGCCGGGCGACACGTGCGAGGCCAGCGGGGCCGACTCGCGCTCGGTGCCGGCCGCGCTCACGTAGCCCTCCTCCTTGAGCTTCTGGACCTCGTCGCACGAGATCTCGTGGTAGCGGCGCACCGGGTCGAAGTTGTACGCGCGCGCGGCGTTGTAGCCGAGGATCGCGTTGCGGATCGTGCGCGACGGTCGCGGGGCCTTCTTGGTCGGGTCCTCGACGTCGCCGTTCAGCCCGTAGGGCAGGCGGTAGAACTCCTTGCCCTTCTCGGTGAACTCGAAGCGGCGCAGGGCCACGATCTCGGGCTGCGGCGAGCCGTACCAGAGGCTGTCGGTGCCCCAGCAGATGCGCTTGGGGCCGACGTGCGTGATCAGCTTGCCGAGCAGGTGGGCCGCCTGGTCGGGGTCGTTCATCACCCCGCGCCAGACCGATCCGAGCTCCGCCCACACGTTCGGCACGTTGCCGAAGCGCTTGCCGCGCTTGCGGAAGCGCGAGGCGTCCCACTGGTTCTCGCGCAGGCTCTTGATCAGGGCGTCGACCTTGTTCACGTCCGAGCGCGCCCGCTCGTCGCCGGCGTAGGCCTCCTGGCGGTCGCCCGTGTCGTAGCCCGAGTGGTAGACGATGAAGCGCACGCCGGGGTAGGCCTTGGCCGCCGGCCCGATGTCGCGCGGCGCCGCGGCGCGCTGGTCGAAGCTCGGCAGCGCGAAGCCCTTGTGGGTGGCCACCACCGGCGGGATCTGCGGGTACTTCTTGCTGACCGCGAGCACCTGCTCGAGGAAGCGCATGCCGACGTCGGTGTCGAACGTCCAGCCGCTCGCGTTCGGCACGTCGCCCCAGGCGCAGTAGGTCTTCCAGCCGCGGATCAGGTCGCCGTACTGCTCGCCGCGCTGCATCATCAGCTCCATCTCCTCCTCGAGGAAGAGCGGGGTCTGCGGGATCGAGCTGCCGGTGTTGGTCGTCCCCGAGCCGCCGCGGTTCGGCATCACGAACGCGTGCAGCACGCAGCGCTTCGAGTTCGCGAGCTGGTTCACGAGGCGCGCCGTCTTGGCCCCCTCCTCGAGCGGCAGCGGATTGCGCGTGTCGGGCGAGGTCGGAACGACCGACAGCACGGTCGCCGTGGTGGCCGAGTCGAGGTACAGCTCCTTCAGGTAGTGGAAGCGCGAGAGGTTCTGGATCGGGTCCACCTCGCCACCCTCGCCGCCGCCGCGGATCGAGCCGTCCTCGCGCACCCCGCCCGGCTCGCCGAGCGCCCACGACGACTGCGGCCACACGGCCGCGAAGAAGGCGTGGAAGCCGGGGTTGGTCACCCGCCACTGGCCCTGCGGGTCGACGTGGTGCGACTGGACGTCGAAGATGAACTCGCCCGGCAGGTTGGTCAGGCGCTCCATGCCCTTCTTGCCGTCCCACTCGAGGTCGCAGGCGTCGGTGGTCGCGTTCTGTGCCCAGCCGTAGTTGCCGTACTCGCCCTTGCGCACGGCGTCGATCGCCCAGAAGCCGATCGCGGTGGCGGTGGCGGTGCGCACGAACGCGCGGCGGCTCATGTTGAACTTGCGCCGGTAGCGCTCGATCTCCCGGTCCTGGAGATGCATGATCCCCAGCTGCTCCTTGGTGGGAGGCGGCGGGAAGTACTCGTCGTTCGAGCACGGCAGGACGTCGACGGGTGGCGCCTCCGACAGGTCGTCCCAGGCGTGCCGGTAGGGCTTGTTGCGCGCGATGAAGGGGAGGTCGCCGTCCAGGTTGCTCATTCCTGTACCTCGAACGCTCCGCGCATCCCGGGGTGGATGCGGCAGAAGTAGGTCACGATCTCCCCGGGCTCGAATCCTGACTCCTTCGTCACCGGGAGGCTCCAGTTCAGCGTCTGCTTCGTCGGCCCGATCGATGGGGTGCCGAAGCCCAGCTCCGAGGAGTCGAAGTCGAGCTGGCGTCCCTTGCTGGTGGCGCCGTTCGAGAGCGGGAATGCCGTGCCCGTCCGTCCGAGGCATGGGAACTTGCACGAGGTGACCGTGTGGTAGATCACCGGACCCTCGAAGTTGGTGAAGCGCAGGTCGTTGCCGAGCTTGACCGTCGGCACGCCGGTCATGGAGATCGTCGAGAGGTCGCCGGGCTCGTAGAGGAAGTTGGCGATCCCGACCTCCTTCGTCTCGAAGCCGCGGCGCGCGTTCCACTCGCCGTCGGCTCCGCCGAAGTTGTCGTTCTCGGCCAGGTGGCCGTGGGTAACGACGCCCTTGTCACAGAGCCGCTTCTTCTTGCCGCGCAGGCCGTCGGACTTGCAGCCGTCGGAGGGGTCGAGCGGGGTGGTGAACGCGTCCACCCCGGGGGCCTGCGGCGTGCCGTCGGGCTTGTTCGGGACGAACAGCGAGACGACGATGCCCATGTTCTCGTAGGTGGACTGGATCGTCGTGTCGTACGTGGCGTTGCTGCGGATGATGTCGCCGGGCCGCACGTGCACGCCCCAGTAGGGCAGGCCGGTGACCTTCATCGAGAAGTCCCAGGAGGTCGGCGGGCCACCGCCCTTCGACGGGTCCTCGCGGTCCCAGTAGACCGCCTCGCCCGTGTAGATGCGCGCCTGCTCCTTCTTGACGGTCACCCACTTCCTGTACTTCTTGCCCTTCTTCCCGTTCTTGCCCTTCTTGCGGAAGGTCTTCTTCACGCGCACGGTGTTGCCGGGGCGCACGAGGTCGATCGTGTTCACCAAGCCGCCCGGGTGCAGGTGGCCGCCGAGACCGATGATCGTCCCGCCGTTGAAGTTCTCCATCAGCCCGAGCTCCTCGCCCTGCTTCGGGAACGTCCAGTCGGTCCCCTTGCCGTTGCCGGGCTGGCCCTGGCCCACGATCTCCTTGCCGAACGGGTCGTGCGCGGCGCACTTCTCGGTCGGCCAGGTGCAGGTGCCGTCGGGGCCGCCGAAGTCGCGCTGGACGTTGAAGACCGGGTAGCCCGAGGGCCGCACGTCGAACCAGATCGGGTAGGCGCTCTTCAGCCCCAGCTCCTCGCCCTTGGCCTTCGGGACGAAGTCCACGTCGTAGGTGATGTAGACCTCCATCGGCTGCTGGATGGCCGAGTGGACCATGTACAGCAGCAGCCAGGTGTCGGTGGGCTTGACGGGCATGCCGTAGCCCTTCGGGAACGGCGCGATGGTCTTCTCCTCACCGGCGGCGAAGAACGGGCCGCTGCCGTAGTCGGGCTGCGAGAGCCAGGTGCCGTGGTGGAGGTGGACCTGCTCGATCGGCGGGACCGTGCCGTCGGCCCGGACGAGGTTGGGGGCGAAGCGGGTGATGTAGCCCTCGCGCATCGGCTTCTCGATCTTCACCGGCTCGATCAGCACGTCGTTCTGGCCGGGCTTGACCGTGAGCGGGCCGTACGAGAAGCGCAGGCGCTGGCAGGCCCCCGGATAGCGCTCGTAGTCGGGTCCGGGCCAGCCCTCCCGCTCGTAGAACTCGCGCTCGTACTTGTCGCGGCCCTCGACCGCGCACGGGCGCGGCGAGATGTCGACGGCCGCGTTCGGCTCGGGTGTGGGCGGCCGCGCGGAGCCCCCCTGCGCGGAGGCGGGAACGGCCGCGATCAGGGACGCGAACAGCGCAATCGCCGTCGCCGAACCCCCCGGCCGCCATCTCCCCCGCGCGAGCCTCTGCACGCCTCGGCTATTGCCGGTGTGCCGACTTTCTAATCATCATTTTGTGTCAGGGTCGGAAAGTGGGGCTTTCCGGCGGGCCTGAGCGGGTCTAGGCCGCGGCCTGGGGGCGGGCGCGGACCAGCCCGCGCTCCACCAGCAGCTCCGCGATCTGAACGGCGTTCGTGGCCGCGCCCTTGCGCAGGTTGTCGGCGACCACGAAGAGGTTCAGCGCGCGCGGGTGCGAGGGGTCCTGGCGGATGCGGCCGACGAGCACGTCGTCGCGGCCGGCGGCGTCGAGGGCCAGCGGGTAGATCGCCCGAGCCGGGTCGTCGAGCACGGTGATGCCGGGCGCGCGCGAGAGCAGGGCGCGGCAGTCGTCCGCCGAGAGCGGCTCGCGGGTCTGCACGTTCACCGACTCCGAGTGCCCCGTGTACACCGGCACGCGCGAGCAGGTGGCCGACACCGCGATGTCCGGGTTGCCGAGGATCTTGCGCGTCTCGTTGACGAGCTTCAGCTCCTCGTCGGTGTAGTCCGAGCCCTCGGGGAAGTTGCCGGCCTGCGGCAGCACGTTGAACGCGATCTGGTGCGGGTAGACCGTCGCCGCGGGCGCCTCGGCATCCGCGAGCGCGGCCTCGGTCTCCGCGCGCAGCGCGTCGGTGGCCGCCTGCCCGGTACCGGACACCGACTGCATCGTGGTGATCACCAGCCGCTCGATCGCCGCGACCGTGTCGATCGGCTTCAGCGCCACCACCATCTGCATGGTCGAGCAGTTCGGGTTGGCCACGATGCCGCGGTGCTCGGCCAGCGCGTCCGGGTTCACCTCGGAGACGACCAGCGGCACGTCGTCCTCCATCCGCCAGCGCGAGGAGTTGTCGACCACCACGCAGCCGTCGGCGGCGAAGCGCGGCGCCCACTCCCCGCTGGTGGACCCGCCGGCGGAGAAGATCGCGATGTCGAACCCGCGGATCGCCTCCTCCGAGAGCGTGCGCACCTCGATCTCGCCGCCCGCGAACGGGAGCTTGCGGCCGGCGGAGCGCTCGGTGGCGAACGGCACCACCTCGGTGGCCGGGAAGCGGCGCTCCTGGAGCACCTCGAGCATGATCGAGCCGACCGCGCCGGTGGCGCCGACCAGGGCGACCCTCACGAGACCACCGGCCTGTGGTCGCCGCGCGGGTCCTCGCGCCGGATGGCGTCCTCGCCGAGGTCGAACGCGGAGTGCAGCTCGCGCACCGCGGTGGGCACGTCGGCCTCGCGTATGACGCACGAGATCTTGATCGGCGAGGTGGAGATCATCTCGATGTTCACGCCGCAGTCGCCGAGCACGCTGAACGTCTTCGCCGCCACGCCCGGGTGGCTCTTCATTCCAGCCCCGACCAGCGACACCTTCCCGATCGCGGCGTCGGTCACGACCTTCCCGAGCCCCATCTCGCCCACCAGCGGCTCGAGCGCCTCGCGCGCGAGCTCGAGCTCGTCGCGCGGCACGGTGAACGACATGTCCGCCCGGTGCCCCTCCGACTCGGGCTCGTTCTGGATGATCATGTCGATGTTCACGTTCGCGTCCGCGAGGGTGGTCGCGACCCGGCCGGCGATGCCTGGCTGGTCCGGCACCCCGAGCAGCGTGACGCGCGCCTCCGAGGTGGAATGGGTGACGGCTGTGACGAGTGGTCGTTCCAAGGTCTCTTCCTCTGTGAGTACGAAGGTACCCGGTGCGTCCTCGAAGCTCGACCGGCAGTGGATCCGGACGCCGTGGTTGCGGGCGTACTCGACCGAGCGGAGCTGGAGCACGCCCGCCCCGGAGGCGGACATCTCGAGCATCTCCTCGAACGAGACGTGGTTGAGCTTGCGGGCGTCGGGGACGATGCGCGGGTCGGCGCTGAAGACGCCGGCCACGTCGGTGTAGATCTCGCATACGTCCGCCCCCAGGGCTGCCGCCAGGGCCACCGCCGTGGTGTCCGAGCCGCCGCGGCCCAGCGTGGTGACCTCCCCGTGCACCTCGTAGGCGCCGCTGGCCTCGTCCTTGAGCGCGGCCGAGGTGCCCTGGAAGCCGGCCACCAGCACGACCTTGCCCTCGTCCAGGAGGGCGTCGATCCGGTCGGTGCGCACGTCGAGGATGCGGGCCTTCGTGTGCGAGGTGTCGGTGACGATGCCGGCCTGCGAGCCGGTGAGCGAGACCGCGTCGTGGCCCAGGTCGTTGATGACCATCGAGGCCAGCGCGCACGAGATCCGCTCGCCGGTGGAGAGCAGCATGTCCATCTCGCGCGGGTGCGGGCGCGACGAGACCTCGTAGGCCATCGCCACCAGCTCGTCGGTGGTCTTGCCGCGCGCGGACAGCACTGCCACCACGTTGTCCCCCTGCTCGCGGGCGCGGACGATCCGCCCGGCGGCGTTCCGGATGCGCTCGCCGTCGGCGACCGAGGTGCCGCCGAACTTCATGACTACGGTGCGCGCGAGGTCCGAAGCGGGGCCGGCCATCGCGGCCCGAGGATAGCTTTCGGCGGGTGCCCCGCGAGATCGTCCGCCACCTGAGGGAGGTGCCGCCGCTGGTGGCGCTGGCGGGACTCGCGGCGATCGTCGGCGTGGTGGTGCTGCTGAGCCGCGGCGGGGACGACGGCGGGGGTGGCGAACGGGCGGCGCGCCCGGCGGCTCCGCCGGCCCAGCGGACCACGTCCGAAC
>JALZEZ010000388.1 GCA_030861775.1 Actinomycetota bacterium | reverse complement strand
CCTCGAAGGAGGCCCGGGCGGGCGGGCGCGCGAACGTCGAGCCCATCCCCGCCCGCAGCGCCTTGGGCGACCACGGGTCGGCGCAGTCCGGCCCCAGGACGACCACCCCGTCGGCCAGCGCGTGGGACGAGCGGATGACCGTGCCCACGTTGCCCGGGTCGGCCACGCCGTGCAGGTACACCGCCAGCGCGCCGCCCGGCTCCGACCAGCGCTGTGCGAAGACCCCGATCACGCGCGTGCCGGAGCCCAGCGTGCTCACCGCGTCGAGCAGCTTCGGCTCCACGTCCTCGCCCGCCACCAGCAGGATCTCCGGCTCGAACCCGGCCGTCCGTGCGGCGTCCACGAGGTCCTCGCCCTCGGCCACGCACAGCCCCTCGCGGTCGCGCTGGCGGCGGTCGTGGAGCCGGCGGATGGTCTTGAGCTGGGTGTTGTCCTTGGAGGTGATCATCGGAACGAAAAAGGGCGCCTCGCTGGGCGCCCCGGGGTCCTGGTCGGTGGTCCGCTGACGAGCGTCAGGCAGCCGCCGCCTCCCGGGCGCGCTCGGCAAAACGTCGGAACGTCTCGGGGTCGCGGACGGCGATGTCCGCGAGCACCTTGCGGTCCAGCTCGATCTCAGCCAGCCGCAGGCCGTGCATGAACTGGCTGTAGCTCATGCCCTCGCGGCGGGCGGCGGCGTTGATGCGCTGGATCCAGAGGCGGCGGAAGTCGCGCTTGCGGTTGCGGCGGTCGCGGTAGGCGTAGGTGTCCGCCTTGAGCAGGGCCTCCTTGGCCCGCTTGTAGCTGGAGTGGGCCTCGCCGCGGTACCCCTTGGTCCGCTCGAGGGTGGCGCGCCGCTTCTTGCGCGCGTGGACTGAGCGCTTGACCCTCACTTGCGGAGCAGCGCCTTCACCTTGGGCGCATCGGAGGCGGCGACCTGCTTCGGACCGGCCAGGCGGCGCTTCCGCTTGGCGTTCTTCTTGCCGAGGATGTGGCTGCGCATCGCGTGCCGCGCCTTCACCTTGCCGCGCGGTGTCACCTTGAAGCGCTTCTTGGCACCGGAATGGGTCTTCATCTTCGGCATTTCGGCGCCGACTATAGCCCCAGGACTCGTAGATCCGTCCATCCCCCGATCGGAGGGGACGCGCCGAACCGTTCGCTCAGGCATGACCCAGACGACCCAGATCCCAGCCCCCGCTCCGCCCCTCCCCGGGCGCTTCCTCACCTTCGACCCCGAGACCTACCGCGCGGACGCCCTCGAGCTCGAGGCGCTGCTCGAGGACCGGGCCGCCACGCGCTCGCAGCGCTTCCGCTGCGGGACCGCCCTCTTCCGCGACGACCTGCCGCGCTCCGGCCAGCTCAACGCGCTGCGCGTGGACGCCGGGGTGCCGCCGCTCGACCCCGGCGCGCTGATGCAGTTCGTGGGCGAGCTCCAGGACGGGCTGCCGCAGCGCTCGATCCGGGTTGTCGAGGACGAGCGCGCCCATCAGCTCCGGCCGGCCCTCGCTGCCGCGGGCTGGGTGGTCGGCCGCCTCACGCTGATGGCGCCGCGCCGGCGCCCGACCCCGGCCGTCGACGTCGCCTCGGTCCGCGAGATCGACGTGGCCGCCCTCAAGGGGGCGCGCTCCGGCACCCTCCGCCGCGAGCACCGCGACCTCGACTCCGCCGACCAGCTCCTGGTGGCGGGCTCCATGCCGATCGAGGGCACCGACCTGCGCGCGTTCGCCGCGACGGTGTCCGGCGAGGTGGCCGCCTACGCGATCGCGCGCGTGGCGGGCCGGGTGGCCAAGCTGACCGAGATGGACGCGCTGGTGCGCTCGCAGGGCCAGGGCCTCGGCCGCGCCGTGATCTGGGGCGCGGTGACCGCCCTGCGCCAGGAGGGCGTCCGGCTCGTGGTGGTGGAAGCCGCCGACGAGGGCTGGGCGAAGTGGATCTTCGTCCGCCTCGGCTTCGACGACATCGGGCACACGCACCGCTTCGTGCGGCCCTGGTAGGGGACACCCCGCCGCCCGCAGGGGGGCGGGCGACGGGGCGTTGTCCCGCTCAGGAGGGGGAGGCCGAGGACGTGAGCTCCTCGGCCTGCTGCTGGCTGCTCTCCTTCGCGGTCTCTTGGGCGCTCTGCGCCACGTCCTGGGCCACCTGCTTGCCGCGCTCGACGGCCTCCTGGCCGGTCTGCTTGGCCTGGTCCTTGACCCGATCGGCCACCGGCCCGAGCTTCTCGTCCTCCACGCGCGTGGAGGGGATCAGCATCCCGGCGATGAACCCGGCCGCGACGGCTCCGACCGCGAGCCCGAGCGGGTTCTCCTGGGCGACGCTCACCGCCTGGCGGGCGCCCTGCTTGACCTCGCCGGCGCTCGGCGTGGCCTCGTCGGCCCGGCCCATCACGCCGCCCACCTTCGCCTTGATCGCGTCGGTCCTCTCGCTCACCGACTCCTTCGCGCGCGACTTGACGTCGGCCTTGTATCCGATCGCGTCGATGGTCTCGCCCATCTGCTCGCGCGTGCTCTCTATGTCCTGGCGGATGGCGTCCGGGTCTTGGCCCATTGCACGTCCTCCTTCACTGTCTCGACTGTTTGCTCGGGTACCGGCGGTGCGGCCTGCTGGACCTCCTTGCGCCCGCTGAGCGCGAGGACTCCGGCGACGGCCGCGTGGACCAGCCCGACGATCAGGGCGGCGAGCCAGCTCTCCATCGCCTGGTCGAGCGCGAGGATCGCGGCGGCCGTCAGCGCGCCTAGCGCCAGGAGGCCGGCGACTCCCGCGCCGCCGAACATCCCCGCGCCCTTGCCGGCCTTCTTGCCCTTCTCCGTCATCTCGGCCTTGGCCAGCTCGAGCTCCTGACGGACCAGCGTGGTCGTCTCCTGCGAGAGCTGCTTGAGCAGGTCGCCGATCGGCCGCTCGCGCAGGTCGTGGTTGTCGTGCGCGCCGGTGGTCATCTGACCTCGACGCCGTCCTCGGTCGCGGTGGCCACCAGCCGGGTCGGCGGCTCGGTCGCCTCGTAGGAGCCGTTCGCGGCGGAGCCGTTCGCGCCGGACCCGAGCGAGGACCGGCTCTCGCGCTCGCTGTAGCGGCGGCTGCTCGACGCCTTGAGGAAGCGCGAGGCGGCGAAGCCCAGCACCAGCCCGCCCGCGACGACGGCCCACGGCTGCTTGCGCGCGAGGTCCTCGACGTCGCGCAGGATCGTGTCCGCGTCCGACTCGGTCAGGTAGCTGCCGAGCCTATCGGTGCGCTCGGCGGCCTGCTCGGCCAGCTTCGCGGGCGTGTCCTTGCCCTGCTTGCGCAGCTCCTCGCCGACCGACCGCAGGTCGGTGGCGGTCGTGCTCACCTGCTCGCCGGCCTGCTTCGAGCGCTCGTCGACCTGCTCGCGCAGCTTGCCGCCGGCCTGCTCCTTCGCCTGACCGGCGACCTCCTGCGCCCTCTCCTTCGCCTGCTCGGCGGACGACTGCTCCCCGCCCGTTTCCGGGGGCGCGCTTGCCTCAGCCATGGCCCTCCTCCTCACTTGGGGTCACCAAGTGGGCTACCCCCGCGGGGGTGGGCGACGCTAAAGCGGCGCGGAGCCGCTAAGCGGCGGAGTCGTCCTGCGCGGGCGCGGGTTCGAGGTCGGGGGCCGTGCCCTCGGCGGGCGCGGCGTCGGTGGGCTCGGCGCCCTCGGCAGGCGCCGGATCGGCGCGCTCGGCCTCGGCC
>JALZEZ010000126.1 GCA_030861775.1 Actinomycetota bacterium | reverse complement strand
TGCGCAGGCCGCGCTCGCGGCGCTCGGCGTTCAGCAGGCAGAGCGTGGCGCGCTCGGCGGCCCTCAGGTCGTCGGCGGGCTGGTCCTCGGCGTCGTCGCAGCCGTGCGTGGGGACGTCCGACGCGCCGCCGCCACCGTCGCCCGGGCGGGGCACGACGAACACCAGCGCCGTGAGCGCCGCCACACCGAGCAGGAGCAGTACGGTCTTGCGTCCCTCGCCCATCGCCCGTCAGCCGAGCGCGGCGGGTAGCTTCGCGCCGGCCGCCCGGCGCGCCTCGGCCGACAGGCGCTCCCCGTGCTCCTCGAGGAAGCGCGCCACGGCCTCCGGCTCGGCCTTCGACAGCTCGCGCAGCGTCCAGCCCACGCTCGTCTGGGCGAAGCGGCGCGGGTCGGCCGCGTTGCGCTCGGCGCCGGTGAGGACGCGCCCCGTGAGCCCCGGCAGCGCCTCGTCACCCCTGGGGGCCAGGTTCACGAACGCGACGAGGCCGGCCCGCCGCACCCAGAGGTCGTCGCTGCGCGTCCAGCCGGTGAGCTCGTCGGCGATCCGCTCGCGCTCCGGCGAGCGGGCGAGCATCCGCCCCAGCACCTTCACGCAGAACCAGTCGCAGTTGTTCCAGCCGCCGAGGTGCTCGTCGGCGAGCAGCTCCCGGAAGGCGGGCAGGTCGGCCGGGCCGAGGCCGCCGAGGAGGTGCTCGGAGAGGATCAGGATGCCGGCGAGCTTGTCGTCGGAGAGCGGCTCGCGCATGAGGTCGAACGCCGCCGCCCGCGCCTCCTCCGGCGAGCGACCGTCCATCCAGGCGCGCACGACGGCGCGGATCTCCCCCATCGGCACGCCCCGGAACGCCGATCCCTTGACGTAGCCCTCCCACCACGCCTTCCTGTCCGGATCGGCCCTCCGCTCCAGCTCGGCCTGCAGCTCAGCGATCACGACTTCCGCTGACCGTATCGTCATGGCATGCACGACTGGCCGCGGACGATCGCCCACGTGGACATGGACGCCTTCTACGTCAGCGTCGAGCTCCAGCGCCGGCCGGAGCTGGTGGGCAAGGCCGTGGTGGTCGCGGGCACCGGGCCGCGGGCCGTGGTCACGACCGCCTCGTACGAGGCGCGCAAGTTCGGGGTCTTCTCCGCCACGCCGGCCGAGCGCGCGCGGCGGCTGTGCCCGCACGCGATCTTCATCGCCCCCGACTTCGACCTCTACCGCGCGCGCTCGCGCGAGGTGATGGCGGTTCTGCACGAGCAGATCGACCGGGTGGAGGTGGTCGGGCTGGACGAGGCGTACCTCGACCTGACCGGGTTCGAGCGGCCGAAGGCGGCCGCCCGGCGGGTCAGGACGGCGGTGCGCGAGCGGACCGGGCTCAACTGCTCGATCGGGATCGGGCCCAGCAAGCTCGTGGCCAAGGTGGCCTCGGACGCCGAGAAGCCGGACGGGTTCGTCGTGCTCTCCCGCGAGGAGGCCTGCGCGCGCTTCGCCTCGGCCTCCCCCGGCCTCATACCGGGCATCGGGCCGAAGACCGTCGAGCGGCTGAAGGCCCACGGCGTGACCACCCTCGGCGAGCTGGCGGCCGTCCCGCGCAGCGCGCTGGCGCACTGGTTCGGCGACCGGCTCGGCCCCCACCTCGGCGCGCTGGCCCGCTTCCACGACGAGCGCGAGGTCGAGACCGTGCGGGTGGCCAAGTCCGAGTCGCGCGAGACGACCTTCGACCACGACCTGCGCGGGGTCGAGGCGCTTCAGCCGGTGCTCGACCGGCTCACGAGCGAGCTGTGCGAGACCCTGGCAAAGCAGGGCGCCAGCGGGCGCACGATCGGCATCAAGGTGCGCCTGGCCGACTTCTCCACCCACACGCGCGCTCGCACGCGCGACGAGCCGACCAACGACTACGCGGCGGTCCGGGACGTGGCCCGCGAGCTGCTGCGCGAGTTCGACCCGCAGAAGCCCGTCCGGCTCATCGGGGTGCGCGTGGCGGGCCTGGACGAGGCCGAGCGCCCGCGCCGGGGGGCGGCGCAGCAGCCCGCCCCCGCGGGCCAGCTGGAGATGGCCCTCTGAGGGCCGCCTACGCGCGCGTCCCCGCGGTCGTGGTGCTGGCCGTCGCCTACGGAGCCGCGACGTTCGTCGCCTGGGCCTCCAGCGACGTCCCGGAGATCGCCGCCGAGTGCCTCTGCCTGGCGGCGCTGGTGGCGTACGTGCTCGCCCAGCCCGCCGAGGAGCGGGGGCGCCTGTTCTGGATCGTGGTCTTCCCGATCCCCGCGTTCGTGCTGCTCCACGAGCGCTTCGGCGTCCGCCACTGGGTCGCCTACGGCCCCGCGGCCCTCTCGCTCGTGATGGCGATCTGGGCCGGCGGGGCCGGGCGGCGGGCCTGACGGGTTACGACTGGGGACTGGACCAGACGGTGCCGGTCGACCCGAAGCGCAGGCGCTCCTTGGTCTCGGCGGTGAGGTCGTACTCACGGTTGCCGGCGTACGGGCCGCGGTCGATCACCGGGGCGACCACGTTGCGGCCCTTGTAGCGCAGGGCCACCTTGGTGCCGCACGGCAGGCTCTTGTGAGCCACGCCGAGCGTGCCGCGGCCGAGCGTCTGGCCGCAGGCGGTGCGGCGGCCGTAGAAGCCGGGGCCGTACCACGAGGCGGCGCTGCGCCGGTAGACGGTCACGCCGCCCTCGAGGCTGCGCTTGGCCGAGCCGTCGGCGGTGCCGACGCGCACGCCATAGCGGTCGAGGCCCTTCGGGGCCCACTGCGTGACGTAGCGGCCGCCCCTGGCGGTCCTCGCCCGGTCGACGGTCTTCCAGCCGCGGCCGTGACGGACGCGGAGCACGACGGTCCTGCCGTCCTGACCCGAGCCGAGCCGGCCCGCGACGCGGACGGTCTCCCCCGCCAGCACGTGGTGGCGGGCGTTGGCGCTGATGGTGTCGGTGGCCGTGGGCGCCGACGCGGCGGTCGGGGCTGCCGCGGCGGCGGCGAGGCCGGCCACGGAGGTTGCTGCGAAAGCGCGCGCGATCCGACACCCGCGCACGCGGGTATGCGTCTTCACTTGGGGTACTCCTTTCCGGCCGGCGCCTGCGGGGTTAGCTGGCGGGCTCGCGATGCGCCTGACGCACCGCTACGGCCGGATCACCGGCCGATTCGCCCCATGCGCGGCGCCGGGTGGGCGCCGCTGCAGGTGGGTCCCCCGCCCGCTGCCACTCGGTGTGGGCCGCGGCTCGGCTAGGGGCCGATCGAACAACTGTTCGTAGGGTACCCCTGGACCTTCCCCCCACCGTGAGTGCGCTCACACTGCACGAGCGCTCTCAGGGCACCGGCACGTGCGGCGTCATGGCCACGTTCGCGGCCACCACCACGATGCTCACCGCCGGGTAGGGCAACCGCGGGCCCGGCACGCCCGCCTTGGGGCGCTGGTAGCCGGTCGACCCCACGTAGTCGTCGATCGAGTCGAGCAGCCGGATCACGGAGCGGCCGACCTCGGCGTGTGCGGAGGCGTCCCCCACCTCGGAGGCGAGCCGGGCCAGGCCCACGTAGTCGGGCGCGGGGTCGCCGATCAGCATCCGCGAGAGCGCGGCCACGCAGTAGTCGTGGATGCGCTGGGTCACGATGTCGAGGCGCAGCTCCTGGGCGCCGGGGGCCGGGCCGAGGTCGGCCGGCCGCTCCCCGTCGAGCAGGCGCGCGAGCTGGGCGCCCATCACGTGGCGGATCTGCTCGAGCTCCAGGCCCACCTCGAGCGCCGAGCGCAGCGCCATGATCGCGGCCAGCGTGGTGGTGCCGTAGGGCATGTCGCTGGCGAACAGGATCTGGCCCGGCGGCACCAGTCCGAACAGCGTCAGGTGGTCGGTCGTGCTCCACCACGAGGTGTCGAAGTAGAGGTTCGGGTGCTCGGCGGCGTGCTGCCAGAGCCAGCCGAGGTCGGAGACGCCGTCGTGGGCCAGGATCAGCGGCAGCTCGGGGTGGCGGCGGCAGATCGCAAGCGCGTCCTCGCCCAGGGCCGGGATGCCGCGGCCCGCGTGGGTCAGGACCGGCAGGCGCCGCTCGGCGGCCAGCGCGTAGACGGGCTCGAGCCGCTCGTCGTCGAGGCGGAAGTCCTCGGCGCGCGGGTGGAGCTTGATGCCCTTCGCGCCCCTGCCGAAGGCGCGCTCCGCCTCGGCGAGCGGCTCGTCGGCGGGGTCCAGGCGGGCGAACGGCACGAGCCGCCCGCCCGACTCCTCCGCCTCGGCGATCACCCGGTCGTTGGCCGCCCTGTAGCCCTCGGTCTCCTGGGTGGTGAACACGACCCCGCGCGCGTCCGCGAGCTCGAGGCCGGCGACGATCTGGGCGGCGGTCGACCTGAAGCCGTCGGGATCGTTGCTGCCGGTGTGGGTGTGGGCGTCGAACAGCTCCACGCCGGGGACGAGCCCGAGCGCTGAGTCGAGCCAGGGGCGCAGGATCTCGTCGGCGTACATGAAGCTGCGTAATCTACGGGCGACCCCGTCACGAAGGGAGAGGAGAGATGGCCGAGGACAGGCTCACTGGACTCGATGCTTCGTTCCTCCACATAGAGAGCGACACGTCCCACATGCACGTCGCCGGCGTCATGCTCTTCGAGGGCTCGCCGCCGGAGCACGACGAGCTGGTCGAGGCGCTCCAGCGCAAGATGCACCTCGTGCCGCGCTACCGGCAGCGGCTGGCGTTCGTGCCGCTCGGCCAGGGTCGCCCGCGCTGGGTCGACGACCCCCACTTCAATCTCGACTACCACGTCCGCAAGACCGCGCTGCCGCCCCCCGGCGGCGAGGACCAGCTCCGCGCGCTCGCGGGGCGGGTGTTCAGCCAGCAGCTCGACCGCGACAAGCCGCTGTGGGAGATGTGGGTGGTCGAGGGGCTCGACGGCGGGGACCGTTTCGCCGTGCTGTCGAAGACCCATCACGCGCTGGTCGACGGGATCTCCGGCGTGGACATCGCGAGCGTGCTGTTCGACGTCACCCCCGAGCCCGCCCCCACCCCCGAGCCACCGCGCCGCTGGCTGCCGCGGCCGCTGCCCTCGCGCGGTCAGCTCCTGGCCGAGGCGCTGATCGAGCGGGCCACCGTTCCGGCGGAGGTCGCGCGCGGGGTGCGGGCCGTGTTCAGGACGCCGCGGCGGATCGCCGGGGCGGCCGTGGGGGCGCTCGCGGGCGTGGGCGCGATGGCGTGGACGGGGATCAACCCCGCGCCCCCCACTCCCTACAACACCTCGATCGGGCCGCACCGGCGATTCACCTGGGTGCGGGTGTCGCTGGCCGACGTCAAGGCGATCAAGAACTCGCTCGGCGGGACCGTGAACGACGTGATGCTCGCGATCGTGGCCGGCGCCCTCGGGCGCGACCTGCGCCGCCGCGGGGTCGACGTGAAGGGGCTCGAGCTGAAGGCGATGGTGCCGGTCAGCGTGCGCAGCGACGAGGCGCGCGGCGCGTTGGGCAACCAGGTCGCGGCGATGATGGCCCCCCTGCCCGTGGGGTGCGAGGACCCGGTCGTCTGTCTCCAGACGATCTCGCGCGCGATGCGCCGGGTGAAGGAGAGCGGCCAGGCGCTGGGCGCGCAGGTGCTGACCGACCTGACGGGGTTCGCCCCGCCGACGATCATGGGGCAGGCCTCGCGGCTGGTCGTGCGCCAGCGCTTCTTCAACCTGGTCGTGACCAACGTGCCGGGCCCGCAGATCCCGCTCTACATGATGGGCCGCCAGATGACCGAGGTGTTCCCGATGGTGCCGCTGGCGCCCAACCAGGCGGTGGGCGTGGCGATCATGAGCTACAACGGCTCGATCAACTTCGGCCTGGTCGGCGACTACGACGTGATGGCCGACCTCGACCACCTGGCCCGCGACTTCCGGGCCGCCCTGACGGACCTGGCCGACGCGGCCGGCGTGGAGCTGAGCGCACCGGGCGACGTCGTGCGCGAGGGCCGCAACGGCTCGCGCCCGCGCCGCCGGATCGGGCAGGCGACGCTGTCGAGCGTGGCCCCGCCGGCGGGCGGAGCGGCACCGCCGCCCGAGGCGCCGCCGCCGGCGTAAATCCCCCTTTTGGGTGGGACGAGGCGGCGTACCCTGTCGCCTTAAGTCGGCATGGAGCAACGACTTGCCTGGACCGACGCACGGCTCGACGAACGCATGGCGGCCATCGACAACACCTTCGAGCGCATCTTCGGCGAGCTCGCCGCTATCCGCGGCGATGTCGCACGGCTCGACGCTCGTGTCACCAGGCTCGACGCTCGTGTTGCCAGTCTCGACGACCGCTTCGCCGGGCTCGACGACCGCCTCGAACGGATCGACGCCCGCTTCGACCGCCTCGAAGACCGCTTAGCCACCTTCCAGGACCGCATGATCCAGATCGGGTTCGCCATGGTCGGTGTGCTGATCGCCGCGATGGCGGCGGTCGTCGTCGCACTGGCCTAAGCGGGCCGCAAGCGCCAGCGCGCCGGGCCGCTGGCGCTGGCGATTCGCGCGTCGTAGGCTGGATTCGATGGTGCAGAAGGTGATCAAGGCCGCCGAGCGGCTCGGCCTCGAGATCGAGATCAAGACGCTCGACAGGCCGACCCGCACGGTCGCCGAGGCGGCCGAGGCGGTGGGCGCGGATCCGAAGCAGATCGCGAAGTCGCTCGTGTTCGTGTCCGACGGCGATCCGGTGGTGGCCGTGGTCTCCGGTGGCCACCGGGCGGACATGGACCTGCTGGCCGACGCCTTCGACTGCGCCGAGGTCCGCCAGGCCTCCCCGGACGAGGTGCGAGCGGCGACCGGCTTCCCGGTCGGCGGCGTTCCCCCGTTCGGCCACGACCTGCCGGTGGTCTTCGACGAGGCCCTCTGCGACCACGACTGCATCTACGCCGCCGGCGGCGACGGCAACACCCTCTTCGCGGTCGAGCCGAAGGCGCTCGCACGGGCGATCGACGCCCGGATCATCACGCTGGGCGAGCGGGTCTAGCCGCCTCCCGCCCGGCAGCGCCCTCCCCCGTCGCCTCCCCCGAAGATCACCCCCCACGGGGGAGGACGGATTACGCCTCGGGGGACAGAATCCCCCCGCATGTGAGGGGTACGTCGCGGGCCGCGCTCGCAGGAGGCGAGCGGCCGGTGCCGCGGCATGGCAGAGGGGGGAAGTGCATGAGGCGATGGGGCATCGCACTGGCGGCCATTGCGGCCGCCCTGACCGCGGCTGCGCCGGCTGGCGCCGCTCAGTGGATCGTGGACGACAACGGGCTCGACTGCCTGGACGCGAACCAGGTGAGCATCCAGGCGGCGGTGACGGCCGCCGCGCCGGGCGACAACATCAAGGTCTGCGCGGGCGTCTACAACGAAGAGGTGGACATCACCAAGCCCGGCCTGAAGCTGTACTCGACGCCGAAGCGCGCGGCGATCATCAAGGCGCCACCGACGATCGCGGCGTCGTCCGACAAGGCGATCGTCAACATCGCCGCCGACGGCGTCTCGCTCGAGCGCTTCACGGTCGCCGGCCCCGGCCCCGGTCCGTGCGACACGCTCCGCTACGGCGTGTTCGTCACCGACGGGTCTGACGTATCGGTCAAGGACAACCACATCACCCGGATCCAGGACACGCCGTTCAGCGGCTGCCAGAACGGGATCGGCCTCCGCGTCGGCTCCCAGTTCCTCGGGTTCGCGGCCGATGCGGACGTCACCGACAACCTGATCGACAACTACCAGAAGGGCGGCATCGTCGTCGACGGCCCCGGCACCAACGTGCTGCTGCAGCAGAACCGCACGGACGGCATCGGCCCGACGCCGATCACCGCCCAGAACGGCATCCAGGTGAGCCGCGGTGCCACGTCGGAGGTCCTCGAGAACATCGTCGAGGACAACGCGTACACGCTGCCGGCGTTCGGCGCGACCGGCATCCTGCTGTTCCAGGTCGACGGCGGTGTGCTCGTCAAGCAGAACAACGCGCAGCGCAACGACGACAACGTCGGCGTCTACGAGACGACGGGGACGACGATCGAGCAGAACGACCTCGTCCGGAGCACGCGCTTCGACGGGATCTACATGTCGTCTGACACGGCCGGCAACCTGCTCCGCCTGAACTTCCTGCGGAACAACGCCGAGCACGACTGTCACGACGACACCGCCGACGCCAACGTCTGGGAGAACAACGACGGCGTCACGGAGAACCGACCGGGGCTCTGCTTCCCGGACGGCGGTGCCAAGCCGGGCCGTCAGGAGGAGTCGAACCGCCGCCTGGGCGGGCCGACGATCCTGCTGCCATAGGGCACACCGACACCTGCGAGGCGGACGGGGGGCCGGCGCGAGCC
>JALZEZ010000387.1 GCA_030861775.1 Actinomycetota bacterium | reverse complement strand
CGCCAACGGAACGCGCCCGCCCGCCGAGATCGCGGTCCACCCGGTCTCGCTCACGGCGGCCGAGATCGACGACCCGGCCGACGGCCTGCAGGCGAAGTTCTCGATCCCCTACCTCACCGCCTACACGCTGATGCGCGGCGCCCCCACCGTCGAGACATTCCGCGCCGTCGACGAGGAGGTGCGCGCGGCGGCCCGCGGCGTGACGGTGCGCACCGACCCGTCGCTCGGGGAGCCGGAGGCGATCCTCGACGGTGAGACGCGCGTCGAGGCCGCCGTCGGCTCCCCCCGGAAACCGATGACCGAGGAGCGCCTGGCCGCCAAGCTTCAAGCCCTGGCGGGCGACCGCCTCGACGGCGCGCTCGACGACCCGGAGCGCCCGGCCGCCGAGCTGGCGGCCCGGCTCGGTTGACACGACCCCGCCGGCTCCGCGAAGGTCCGCCGGGCACACGCGACGAGAGGAGCTGACGGTGGCCGAGGAGAGCAGGACCGACGCGCTCGTGGAGCGCCTGTTCGAGTCCACCGTGGGTGCGCTCGAGCTCATGGCCGTCTACCTCGGGGCGGAGCTCGGCCTGTACCGCGCGCTCGACGAAAGCGGCGCGATGACCGCCGGCGAGCTGGCCGAAGCGGCCTCGATCGACGAGCGCTACGCGCGCGAGTGGCTCGAGCAGCAGGCGGTCGCGGGCTTCCTCGCCGTGAACGACGGCGCGGCGGACGCCGGCCAGCGCCGCTTCCGGCTCGACGAGGAGCACGCCGGCCCGCTCGCGCGGGCGGGCGACAGCGCGCACGTGGCGCCGTTCGGTCACCTGCTGACCGGCGTCGCCCAGGCGCTGCCCAAGGTGGTGCAGGCGTACCGCGACGGCAGCGGCGTCCCCTACTCCGAGTACGGCCGCGACTTCCGCTGCGGGCAGGGGGGCATCAACCGCCCGGTGTTCACCGAGGAGCTGCCGACCGCCTGGATGGACGCGATGCCGGACGTGCGCGACCGGGTCGCGGCCGGCGGGCGCGTGGCCGACGTGGGCTGCGGCTTGGGCTGGTCCACGATCGCGCTCGCGAAGCGGTTCGAGTCCGCGCGCATCGACGGGGTGGACCTCGACCCGGCCTCGGTCGCCGACGCGGCGCGCAACGCCGAGGCGGCCGGCGTGAACGGCGACCGCGTGCGCTTCATCGAGGGCGACGCGGCCAGCCTGTCCGAGCACGGGACCTACGACCTGGCCCTGGTCCTCGAGTCGCTGCACGACATGGCCAGGCCGGTCGAGGCGCTCAGCGGAATGCGCGAGGCGCTCGCCGACGACGGCGTCCTCCTGGTGGTGGACGAGCGCGTGGCCGACGAGTTCACGGCTCCCGGCGACCCGGTCGAGCGGATCATGTACGGCTGGAGCGTCGTGCACTGCCTCCCGGTCGGGCGCGAGGAGCAGCCCTCGGCGGCGACCGGCACGGTCATGCGGGCCTCGACCCTGCGCCGCTACGCCGAGTCCGCGGGCTTCGGGACGGTCGAGGTGCTGCCGGTGGAGAACGACTTCTTCCGCCTGTACCGGCTCGACCGCTGACCCCGCTCGTATCCTTCGCGCGTGGCCACCACGCCCGAGCACAAGCCCTCGATCGCTCCGATAGTCGGCCCCGACGACGAGCGCCGGTTCACAGACTCCGGGATCGAGATCAAGACGCTCTACGACGAGACCGACGTCGCCTCGGGCCTCGAGGAGCGGCTCGGCAAGCCGGGCGAGTACCCGTTCACGCGCGGGATCCACCCGGACATGTACCGCAAGCGCACCTGGACGATGCGCCAGTACGCCGGCTACGCCACCGCGGCCGAGACCAACCAGCGCTTCCGCTACCTGATCGAACACGGCTCGACCGGCCTCTCGATGGCCTTCGACCTTCCCACCCAGCTGGGCCGCGACTCCGACGACCCGCTGTGCGAGGGCGAGGTGGGGCGCACCGGCGTGGCCATCGACACGCTCGACGACATGCGGCGGGTGTTCGACCAGATCCCGCTCGGCGAGGTCTCCACCTCGATGACGATCAACGCCCCCGCCGCCGTGCTCCTGCTCCTGTACGAGCTCGTGGGCGAGGAGCAGGGCGTGCCCGCCGAGAAGCTGCGCGGCACCACCCAGAACGACATCCTCAAGGAGTACATCGCGCGCGGGAACTTCATCTACCCGCCCGAGCCGGCGATGCGCCTGACCACCGACCTCTTCGCCTACTGCAACGAGCGCATCCCGAAGTGGAACACGATCTCGATCTCCGGCTACCACATGCGCGAGAAGGGCTGCTCGGCCGTGCAGGAGGTGGCCTTCACGCTCGCGAACGCGATCGCCTACGTCCAGGCGGCGGTTGACGCCGGGCTCCACGTCGACAAGTTCGGCCCCCGGCTGGCCTTCTTCTTCAACGGCCACAACAACGTCTTCCAGGAGGTGGCCAAGTTCCGCGCCGTGCGGCGGATGTGGGCGCAGATCATGCGCGAGCGGTTCGGCGCCGAGGACCCCAAGTCGCAGACGATCCGCTTCCACACCCAGACCGGCGGCGTCACGCTGGCCGCCCAGCAGCCGGAGAACAACATCGTGCGCGTTGCGCTCCAGGCCTTCGCGGCGGTCTGCGGCGGCACGCAGTCGCTGCACACCAACGGGTTCGACGAGGCGCTGGCGCTGCCCACCGAGCGCTCCGCCCGGATCGCGCTGCGCACGCAGCAGATCCTGGCCCACGAGTCCGGCGCCACCGACACGGTCGACCCGTTCGCCGGCTCGTACTTCGTCGAGGCGCTGACCGACGAGATCCAGGAGCGGGCCGAGGAGCTGATGCGCAAGGTCGAGGAGCTGGGCGGGTCGGTGAACGCGATCACGTTCATCCGCGCGGAGGTCGAGGAGTCGGCCTGGGGCTACGACCAGCGCTACAAGCAGGAGCAGGACGTCGTGGTCGGCGTGAACAAGTACGTGACCGACCACGTCGACGACGTGGAGATCCTCCGCGTGGACCCGAAGAGCGAGACCGAGCAGGTGGAGCGGCTGAAGGCGTTCAAGGAGGACCGCGACCAGGACGCCGTGGCCAAGTGCCTCGAGGAGCTGCGCGCGACCGCCCGCGGCGACGGCAACCTGCTCGTGCCGATGCGCGCGGCGCTGAAGGAGCGGGCCTCGATCGGCGAGGTCTGCGGCGTGCTGCGCGAGGAGTTCGGCGAGTACCAGGAGGCGTGACCCTCCGCCTGGCGGCGCTCACGGGCGCGGCGCTCGCGATCGCGTCCGCCCCCGCCTCGGCACCCGAGCACGAGGCCGCGACCGACGGGGCGCAGCTCGCCGGGGCCTTGCCCACCCCGGCGCAGCTCGCCGGCCAGCGGATCGTCTACGGCTTCGACGGCACGCGCCCGCCGCGCGACCTCCTCCGCCGCATCCGCCGCGGCGAGGCCGCCGGGGTGATCCTGTTCGCGCGCAACATCCGCTCGCACACGCAGGTGCGCGCGATGAACGCCGCCTTCCAGCGCTGGCGGCCGCCGGGCGCTCCGCCGCTGCTCGTGATGGCCGACCAGGAGGGCGGGATCGTGAAGCGGCTGGCGGGCGCCCCGCGCCGCAGCGCCGCGGAGCTGGGCCGGATCGGCAGCGAGTCGCTGGCGCTGGCCGAGGGGCGCAACACGGCGCGGAACCTGCGCGACGTGGGGATCAACGTGGACCTGGCCCCGGTCGTGG
>JALZEZ010000125.1 GCA_030861775.1 Actinomycetota bacterium | reverse complement strand
GGTCCCGGCGGCGGACCGGGCGGCGGCTCGCCCGGCGGCGGCTCCCCCGCGTCGCAGTCCTCCTGGGCCCCGACGAAGCGCATGAAGATGTCCTCGCGCCCGTCCGTGTCGCAGTCGACCAGCGCGCGGCCGGTGCCGAACAGCACCCGCGCCCCGTCCGCCGACGTCCAGAGGAAGCTCATGGTGCCGTTCGGGTCGGGCTGGTCGCCCGGCGCGAGCGGGCCGTCGGCCGGCCCCGTGCTCACGCGGCTCACCGTGCCCTCGTGGAGCTCGTAGACGTCGTAGAACGGGTTCTGGTCGTCGGGCGTGACCTGCACCCAGTCGGAGAAGAAGATCCGGCTCCCGTCCGGCGCGACGGCCTCGAGCCGGGGCGGCGGGCCGGTGGGATGCCCGTCCGTCACGAGCGCCGCCGTCCCGTCCGGAGCGACCGTGTACAGGTCCCCGTTGCTGTCGGTGTCCGCGCTGTTCAGGCTCTCGACCGTCCAGACGACGATCGGGGAGCCGTCCGCGGCGGCGCCCGCGAAGAGCGCCTCGCGGTCGACGAAGCCCGGGTCGAGCCCGGGCACCGACGGCGTCATCAGGGTCGTCTGGCCGTCCTGGCTGCGGTACACGTCGGTGTGCTGGTCGCCGTCGGCCGCGACGAGTGACTCCTCGGTCTCGAAGAAGACGATCGGGTCGCCGTCGGCGTCCTCGGCGAGCCCGCGGGGCCAGGTTCCGTAGTTGCCGTCGCCCCCGGAGAGGAGCTCCGTCGTCTGGCCGTCCACTCGGGCGTAGACGTCGTAGGAGCCGTCGACGTCGGCGGAGACCAGCCGCTCGGCGGTCATGAACACCACGGTCCGTTGGTCACGGGTTGCCCACGCGAAGTACGCCTCGTCCTCAGATCCCGCCGCCGGGCCGGTGGAGACCAGGCGTACCTGCCCCTCGTCCCACTCGTAGATGTCGCGGGCGGCGTCGCCGTCGCCGGCCGCGAGCTGCTCGGTGGTCGAGAAGAAGATCCGATCGCCGCGCTGAGCCGCTGGGTATGGGCCGGCCCCGGTCCCCGCGCCGTGGGGATGCACCGCCGCCCGCGTCGCGTCGTGGGGCCCGTTGCCGGGCGAGACCCGCTGCGTGACGCCGTTCTCGCGGACGTACACGTCCTTCGCCGAGTCCATGTCCGACTCCAGGATCTGCTCGGCCGTCTCGAAGAACACGCGCGAGCCGTCGGGGGACGTGCCGATCAGCGCGGGCTCGTGGTCCCCGTTGAAGCGCGCCGGGTCCTCGCCCTTCGAGAGCAGGTTCGTGGTCGTCCCCCCGACGCGCTCGTAGAGGTCGTACTGGGCGTCGTCGTCCTCGTCCACGAGCTGGTCGTTCGTCTGGAAGATCACCCGCGTCCCGTCCTCCGCGACGTCCGGGCTCTCGTGCTTGCTGTACTGGAAGTCCCCGCAGCGGGCGAAGACGACGTGGCGGCCGGCGCCGATCACGTCGCGGTTGAAGCCGTTCGGGCCCTGGGAGACGAGGCTGAGCCCCGACGGCGTGCGCTGATAGACGTCGCCGTAGCTGTCGGTGTCCTCCGGCAGGAGCCGGTCGCTGGTCACGAACGGCACGACCGACCCGTCGGACGACGCACCGCAGAAGGCCGCGAAGTTCTCGGTCGTCGCGTCCGCGTCGGCGCCGCCGCTGATCAGCGCGGTGGCGCCGTGGTTCGCGCTCGCGGGCCCCGCGGCGACCAGGGCAGCGAGCACGGTCGCGAGCAGGACCGCGCGGCGCGGGTGCGGCGGCGCGTACATCCTTCCACGAGGCTCCCACAGCATTGGCCCTGGGTCAATCGAAAACCGTTCGCGAAGCCCGCGCGTACCCCATGTTAAGGGCGTTTTGGCCAACTTTGGCGACCGCCGCCCGTTGCTAGACTCAGCCACTCCCAAGGGTCGGGAGCCCAGGGATCTCGAAGCCGGTGGCGAAGGTGCCGATACCGACCGGAAGACCCCCGGGTCACCCTCCCCGGGAGCACCCCGAGAGTTAAGGACCGCACCGTGTTCGAGCGTTTCACCGAACGGGCCCGCCAAGTGGTCGTCCTCGCGCAAGAGGAGGCCCGGATCCTCAAGCACAACTACATCGGCACCGAGCACATCCTGCTCGGGCTGCTCCGCGAGGAAGAGGGTCTCGCCGCGAGGGTGCTCGAGTCGCTCGACATCACCGTGGAGCGCGTGCGCGCTCAGGTCGTCCGCATCGTCGGGTCCGGCGAGGAGGTCACCTCCGGCCAGATCCCGTTCACCCCGCGCGCGAAGAAGGTGCTGGAGCTCGCGCTGCGCGAGGCGCTCTCGCTGGGTCACAACTACATCGGCACCGAGCACATCCTGCTCGGCCTCGTGCGCGAGAACGAGGGCGTGGCGGCGCGCATCCTGCTCGACTTCGACGCCGACTCCGAGAAGATCCGCAACGAGGTCATCCGCATGCTGTCCGGCCCCGGCGGCCGCAGGCAGCAGGGGCAGAGCGGCCAGGGGCAGGGCGAGGGCAAGAAGTCCTCGAAGCTGCTCGACCAGTTCGGCCGCAACCTGACCCGGCTCGCCGCCGAGGGCAAGCTCGACCCGGTCGTCGGTCGCGAGACTGAGATCGAGCGGATCATGCAGATCCTCTCGCGCCGCACGAAGAACAACCCGGTGCTGATCGGCGAGCCCGGCGTGGGCAAGACCGCCGTGGTCGAGGGCCTGGCCCAGCGCATCACCCACGGCGAGGTGCCGGAGCTGCTCAAGAACAAGCAGATCTACACGCTCGACCTGGCCGCCCTGGTGGCCGGCTCGAAGTACCGCGGCGAGTTCGAGGAGCGCCTGAAGAAGGTGATGAAGGAGATCACCCAGCGCGGCGACATCATCCTGTTCATCGACGAGCTGCACAACCTCGTCGGCGCGGGCGCGGCCGAGGGTGCGATCGACGCGGCCTCGATCCTCAAGCCGGCGCTGGCGCGCGGCGAGCTCCAGACGATCGGCGCCACCACGCTCGACGAGTACCGCAAGTACCTGGAGCGCGACTCCGCGCTCGAGCGGCGCTTCCAGCAGATCCGCGTGGACCAGCCGTCGATCGAGGAGACCGAGCAGATCCTCAAGGGCCTGCGCGACCGCTACGAGCAGCACCACCGCGTGGACATCACCGACGAGGCGCTGCACTCCGCGGCCGAGCTGGCCGACCGCTACATCTCCGACCGCTTCCTGCCGGACAAGGCGATCGACCTGATCGACGAGGCCGCGTCGCGCATGCGGATCAAGTCGATGACCGCCCCGCCCGTGTACCGCGACCTCGAGGAGGAGATCGAGACCACGCGGCGCGACAAGGAGGCGGCGATCGAGGCGCAGGAGTTCGAGAAGGCCGCGAACCTGCGCGACACCGAGCGCCAGCTCACCAACAAGAAGCGCCAGCTCGAGGAGCAGTGGCGCGCCGGCGAGTCCGGCGAGCGCCCCTCGATCGGCGAGGAGGAGATCGCGGACATCGTCTCGATGTGGACGGGCATCCCGGTCTTCAAGCTCACCGAGGCCGAGACCCAGAAGCTGATGCGGATGGAGGACGAGCTGCACAAGCGCGTCATCGGGCAGCAGCCCGCCATCGAGGCGGTCTCGAAGGCCATCCGCCGCTCGCGCGCGGGGCTGAAGGACCCCAAGCGGCCGACCGGCTCGTTCATCTTCCTCGGGCCGTCCGGCGTGGGCAAGACCGAGCTGGCCCGCACGCTCGCCGAGTTCCTGTTCGGCGACGAGGACGCGATGGTGCGGATCGACATGTCGGAGTACATGGAGAAGCACTCCGTGTCCCGGCTGGTCGGCTCGCCCCCCGGCTACATCGGCTACGACGAGGGCGGCCAGCTCACCGAGGCCGTGCGGCGCAAGCCGTACTCGGTGCTGCTCCTCGACGAGATCGAGAAGGCGCACCCGGACGTCTTCAACATCCTGCTCCAGATCCTGGAGGACGGCCGGCTGACGGACGCCCAGGGGCGCACCGTCGACTTCCGCCACTCGATCGTGATCATGACCTCGAACGTCGGGGCCTCGGAGATCGCCAAGAACACCGGCATCGGGTTCACGATCGGCGACGACACCGGCATCACCTACGACGACATGAAGAACCGGATCATGGGCGAGCTGAAGAAGCTCTTCCGGCCCGAGTTCCTCAACCGGATCGACGAGGTCATCGTCTTCCACAAGCTCACCAAGGACGAGATCAAGGAGATCGTCGAGCTGCTGCTGCGGCGGATCCGCGAGTCGATGGCGGAGCGCGAGCTCTCGCTCAACCTCTCCGACGACGCCAAGGACCTGCTGGTCGAGAAGGGCTGGGATCCGGCCATGGGAGCGCGGCCGCTGCGCCGCGCGATCCAGCGCTACATCGAGGACCCGCTCGCCGACGAGGTGCTGAAGGCCTCCGACATGCAGCCGGGCGCCACGGTGGAGGTCGAGCGGGCCGAGACGCCCGAGGGCGAGGACCCCGAGGTCTCGATCTCGATCCGCGCGCCGCGCGAGGGCGAGCGCCGCGAGGCGGTCGCCGTCGGCGGCGACGGCGAGGCCGAGGCCGAGGCCGGCGGCGAGCAGCCGTCGCTGCCCGAGGGCGGCACCGGAAGCGGCTCCTCGTCCCTGCCGGACGAGCCCGAGGTACTGCCGGAGGCGCCCGACGCCCCGCCGGCGGACGAGCCGGGCCCGCCGACCGAGAGCTAGCCGGAGACGCCAACCGCCGCCGCCGGGGCGCTTAGAGTGGCGGCGTGATCGGTCGTCACAGCACCCAGATGGCGTGGGCGCACCGCAGGTGGTCCGGCCGCCGGCGAGGGCCCGCGCAGGCCCAGCTCGGGGATCTCGTCGTCAGCTTCTTCGCCGACGGGCCCTACCACGCGAACGTCCGCGAGACGCTGGCCTTCCCGGACGGCTACTCGTTCCACCGTCCGTTCCGGTACCGGGACGAGTACATCGATGAGCCCGTGCGGGTGGCTCTGGCGGAGCACGGAAGCCACGTGCACGGCCTCCCCGCCGTGCTCGCGATGCGATTCGAGAGCGACCAGGCGACGCGGCGACTGCTGCCGGTTCGCGAGATCGAGCTGATCCACGCCGCCATCCGTGCCGGCACGAACGAGATCTTCTTCCGCCTCGGGCGCTTCCTCGAGGTCCCCGAGGGCACGAAGCGGCTCGCCGACCTCTGCGTGACGCTCGACGAGGCGGTTCCCGCCAGCCAGTTCATGTTCCGGATGCCGGGCGCCCGGACCGCGCGGCCCCCAGCTCCCGACGAGGACTTCACGAGCTGGACACGGCTGATCGAGCTGATCGCGCAGGACCGGGAGACCCCGATCGCCGAAGAGGCGAGGGACTCCGTGTTCGTGCGGTTCCAGCGCCCGAGGCGTGCACGGCCGGACGATGCGAAGGCCGTGTACTGGTCGTGGCAGCAGGGGTGGCGCTACGGCGGGCGAATGCGCGAGGGTCGCGAGGCGGAGCTGGCCTTCCTCCACCGCGTGCCGTCCACCAAGTCCGCCACGGTGAAGTCGTTCCCGCTCGAATACGAGACCACGACGGCCGATCTGACGATGACCCCCAAGCAGGAGGAGATCTCCGGCAACTACCAGTCGCACGTCGCCGTGCTCCAGCCCGCCGTCGCGCAGTCGCCCCTGACCGAGATCCACGTCAAGGGCCCGGACGACGTCGAGGTGTCGGGCGCCGGCAAGGTGTACGGCAGCGACTACCGGCTCCCGATGAGGGTCGCGTTCGGGTTCTGGCACCGGCTGACGCACACCGTGGTCCCGATGGTGCTCGTGGCCGCCGCGCTGGCCGCGAACGCGCTCATCGCCGCGTACGACAAGTTCAAGGACGAGCCGGACCTGCTGATCTGGATCGCCGTGGCCTCGCTGTTCGCGTCGGGCGTGCTCTACGTCTACAAGCGGTAGGGACGCCCAGCGTGGACATGGACCGGACGCGCAGTGACGAGCTCCAGGAGCTGGGGATGGATCAACTCGCTCCCCCCAGGCGCGACGGAGTGCAGCTCACGGTGCTTGAGGATGCGGCCGTCCGCCGGCTGTTCGACGAGGCCTGCTCGATCAACCACTACGCCGGCGCGTGCCAGCGGGTCGGGCGCTGCATGCGGTTGTGCGTCTGGAGCGACAGGCGATGGGCGGGCGGGATCGTGCTCGGATCGACCTTTCCGGCGATCTCCGTCCGCGACGAGGCGTTCGGGCTCGCGCGCCACGCCCGCGGGTACCGTGAGCGCGGGCTCCTGAGCGCCTGGGCGGCGGAGAACCGCGACTACTGGGACCGCCTCCAGCTCATCGTGAACCACGCGCGGACGTTCGTCTTCCCCTCGTTCCAGGGAGACGGGGTGGCCGTCGCCGCCCACGCGAAGCTGCTCACGCAGGGGCGGCGGCTGTGGGAGCAGCGCTACGGCACCCGGATCGCGGGGTTCGACAACCTCTGCACGACTCCCGATTCCCGGCTGTTCGCGTCCAACGGCTGGGCGTACGTCGGGCGCACGAAGGGCTACTCACGCGATCCGAGCCGGTCGCTGTCGCGGCGGCTGTCGGAGGATGCCGGGGGTCGCGACAACGCGGCGCTCACACGCGCGCGCGGCGCCACGCGGTGGCACGTCTGGGTCCGCGTCTTCGAGCCTCTCTGAGCGGGCCCGATCGCCGCACGGGTAGCCTCACGGCGATGAGCGAGCCCGTCGAGATCAAGGTCCGCCACAACGGGCCCTACAAGGTGACCGGGCCGATCCGGCTGATCGACGCCGACGGCAACGAGTTCGAGCTGCCGGACGACGGGAAGCCGATCGTCCTGTGTCGCTGCGGGGCGTCGAAGACCAAGCCGTTCTGCGACTCGACCCACTCCGAGATCGGGTTTCAGGCGGCTAGCGCAGCCGCTTCAGAGTCCAGCTGAACGCCTCGTCCTGAGGCTCGCCGAAGACCACCGTGGTGTGGTCGACCTCGTCGTGCAGCTTGTAGGTCAGCCGCTTCGCCCCGCGCTTGCGCAGGCCCTCCACCATCGCGCCGGTGAAGGCGGGGAAGACCGTCGTGTCGGCCGAGCCCTGCTCGACCAGCAGCGGGGAGGTGACCTTCAGGTCGGTCGGGTCGTTGGCGGCCGCGGCCTTCGTGACCGGGTCGAGGTCGGCGCCCTGGCGGAACAGCTCGCGCGGCGCGGTCTGGGCGAACTCCGTGTCGGCCCCCGTGATCTCGGGGATGCAGCGCTGGATCGTGAGCGGGTACAGCTCCCTGCCGCGGTCGGAGAGGAGCGAGGGGATGCCGAGCTTCGGATAGGCCGCGTCGAACGCGCGCGCGATCATCGTGATGTAGCCGCTGAGGCGGGTGGGCTGGTCGCTCTGCGACAGCGGCACGAAGATCTCGTCGCCCTGCGCGAACGGCGCGAACGCGGCCGTGCCGCGGAGCAGGAGCTCGGGCGTCCAGCTCGGCGCCAGCGCGGCGGCGAACACCGAGGCGTGGCCGCCCTGCGAGTGGCCGCTGATGACGAGCCGCCGTCCGATGGTCCTGTGGACCTGCCGCGCCGCGCGCACGATGTCCAGCACCCCGCGCGCCTCCGATCGGCCCACGAGGAACGGGTGCACGCCCTTCGTCCCCAGCCCCTCGTAGTCGGTGCGGACGACCGCCACGCCGGCCCGCAGCCAGCGCTCGAGCAGGGCCTCGATGTACACGTGATAGCCGTGGATGGCGCCCTCGCCGGGGTTGCGCGAGGGTGCGCACTGGTCCGCGATCCCGCTCGTCCCGTGGGCCCAGGTGACGACCGGCCAGCCGCCCTTGGGCGGCTTCCCCTTCGGGAGGTGGATCGTGCCGGAGACCGCGACCGGCTTGCCAGGGAGCGAGGTGGACCGGTAGAGCACGACCTGGTTCACGCTCGCCCCGGTCAGGGTCTGCTCGTTGGTGAGCTTGCGGACCCAGATGGCGTCGCCGTGCGCCTTGCCCGGTATCGGCTTGGGCGGCGTGTAGAAGGCGTCGCCGGCCGGTCCGGTGCGGACCTTGGCCTCGGCCGGCGCGGCCGCCAGCGCGAGCAGGGCGAGCAGCGGCACGAGCACCCGGCGAGTCACGCGACGAGCTTAGTCGGGCGGGAAGGTGGCGACGCGCCGATCGCGAACCATGACCGGCTCGACCGGCGCGGTGAGCCTCCGCCGGTCGAGCGTTACAGAAGCGTTAAAAAGGGGTCAGACCCCTTTTTGCGGGGGCGAGGCCGTCCTCCCCGCGCCTTACCGTGGCGGGATGGCATCACGCACCGTTCACGTCTGCTCCGCCTGCGCGCACGAGAGCGCCAAGTGGCACGGCCGCTGCCCGGGCTGCGGGGAGTGGAACACGCTGGTCGAGGAGGCACCGGCGGCGCCGCGCTCGGCGGGCGCCCTCGGCG
>JALZEZ010000386.1 GCA_030861775.1 Actinomycetota bacterium | reverse complement strand
GGTCCGGGACGACCCAGGGGCCGGGGATCAGCCCGGGCGAGCCCGGCTGGCCGACGAGGTGCCCGCGGCGGGCGCCCGGCGTGCGCGGCCTGAGCGCGAGGAAGCCCTGCGCGTCGGCGCTGAAGTTGAAGATGTTGCCCGCCAGCGACGGGGCCGCCACCGTCTCCACCGACGGCATCCGCAGCATGGCGTTGTAGCCCGACCCGAGGAACGTGTCGGGGGCCCACATCCCCTCCTCCGGCCCGACCAGGTCCCCCACGAAGAACTCCGGCTGGACGAGCAGGTCGACCCGCCCCTGGTCGAGCTTGGCGAGCACGTCCGGCATCCAGGCGTCCTTGCTGGTCACGAAGCCGAGCGTGCCGACCGGCGTGCGCACCGCCGAGAGGCCGTCGCTCACCTCGCCCGGCACGAGGTCGAGCCCGACCCCGGGGCTCTCGATCGGGGTGATGTACGCCTTGACCTGGCGGCTGTGCAGGCGCCCGGTGGGGTCGAACACCAGCGCCATGTTCGAGACCCGCCCCGTGACCGCCTCGTACACGTAGTCGCGCTCGGGCTCGAACGGGTCGCCGAGCTGCTGGACCTTCTGCGGGTTCTCCTCCTGGCAGAGCTGGCCGGTGGGGAGCCGCGGCGGGCTGGCGGCGTTGAAGGCGTCGCGGTCGTTGCAGACCACCTGCCACTCCTGGGCCATGATCACGCTGGCCTCGAGCCAGACGCGGTAGCGGCTCGCCATCTCCGCGAACGTCTCCACCGCCACGCGCGCGAACGTGTCCGTGAGCGAGAGCAGCGTGAGCCTCACCGGCAGCGGGCGGTTGGCGGCGTCGGGGAACTTCGGCGCGTAGTGCGCGTTCTGCGGGCCCATGATCGTGGCCAGCGTGAGGATCGAGCCCTCCAGCGAGCCGGACTCGCGCGCGGGCCGGCCGCGCTCGCCGGTGAGGGCGGCGAACAGGCCGATGTCCTCCGGCCAGACCACGAGGTCGCGCTCGTTGCCGAGCCTGTGCGAGGCCATGTCGTCGGCGCCGGACCGGACCAGCGGCGCGCCGTCGCCGCGCAGCGAGCGGTCGGCCAGCGCGAGCATCTTGGCCCGGAAGGTGTCGCGGCTCTCCATCCAGGCGATGTCGAGGTGGGGGTTCATGGCGAAGACGCGCACGGTCTTCGCGGAGACCGCAGGGGCCGCGGCCGCGAGGGCGATCAGCGCCGCGGCGAGCGCGAGCGCGGCCGCTCCGCGCCGCCGGCCGGTCTCAGTCCAGCTCGTCGATCTCGCCGGCAAGCTCGAAGTCGCCTTCGGTGAGCCCGCCCTGCGAGTGCGTGGACAGCGAGACCGTCACCGTGTTCCACGAGATCTCGAGGTCGGGGTGGTGGTTCATCTCCTCCGCCACCGGGGTGATCCGGTTGACGAAGTCGATCGAGCCGCGGAAGTCGTCGAACTTGAACTCGCGGCGGATGGCGTCGCCGCGCCGCTCCCAGCCGTCCTCGAGTCGCTTCAGCCGCTGCTCTATCTCGCCGTCGCTCAGAACTGCCATGGTTTCCCCCGTGAGGATCGCAAGCCTTGTCCCGTCCGCGACCGAGATGCTGTTCGCCCTCGGCCTCGGCGACTCCGTCGTGGGCGTCACCCACGAGTGCGATTATCCGCCAGAGGCGGCCGAGCTGCCCCATCTGACGCTCAGCGTGGTCCCCGAGGGCCTGCCGCCGGCGGAGATCGACCGCGAGGTGCGCGAGCGTACGGAGCGCGGCGAGGCGATCTACGAGCTGGACCGCTCGATGCTCGAGGAGGCCGAGCCGGACCTGATCGTCACCCAGGCCGTGTGCTCGGTGTGCGCCGTGGCGTACGACGACGTGGTCGCGATCGCGGAGGAGCTCGACCACCCGCCGCGCGTGCTCTCGCTCGACCCGACCACGCTCGGCGAGGTGCTGGCGGACGTGCGCCGGCTGGCCGAGGCGGCGGACGCCGAGCCGGCCGGCGAGCTGCTGCTCGGCGAGCTGGCCGACCGGATCGAGCGCGTGGAGGCCGCCCTCGGGGAGGTCGAGGAGCGGCCGTCGGTGGCCGCTCTGGAGTGGCTCGACCCGGTCTACGTGGGCGGCCACTGGGTGCCGCAGCTCGTGGAGATGGCCGGCGGGATCGACGCGCTCGGGATGCCGGGCGAGCGCTCGCGGGTGGCGTCGTGGGACGAGATCGCCGCCGCGTCGCCCGACGTGGTCGTGTGCATGCCGTGCGGGTACGACTCCGCGCGCGCGGCCGAGGAGGCCGAGGCGTACGCGGGGCGGTTGGCCGCGCTGGGCGCCCGGAGCGCGGTGGCGGTGAACGCGGCCGCCTACTTCTCGCGCCCGGGGCCGCGCCTGGTGGACGGCCTGGAGCTGCTGGCGCACCTCCTGCACCCGGACCGCGTGCCGGAGCCGCTGGGCGTGGACCGCCCGGTGGAGCTGGAGCTCGAGCCCGCCGTCTAGGAGGAGGCCGAGACCGCGACCGCCCCGAGCACCGACGCCACCCCGATCGCGCCCGCGATCAGCGTCGTGGCGGTGGCCGGGATGCGGAGCCGGTCGGGCACCTCGTAGAGCACGAACGCGACCAGCGCCCCGCCGAGCAGGCCGCCGATGTGGCCGCCTATTGAGATACCGGGGATGGTGAACGTGATCAGCAGGTTCAGGCCGATCCAGAGGCCGAGGCCGCTCTCCATCGGATTGATGCCGCGGTTGCGCATGATCACCACGGCCGCGCCCATCAGCCCGAAGATCGCGCCGGAGGCGCCGACCGTGAAGCCGTGCTCCTGGAGCAGCAGCGCGCCGAACGACCCGGCCAGCAGCGAGACGAAGTAGATGAGCCCGAAGCGCAGGCGCCCCACGGCCGGCTCGAGCATCGAGCCGAGGATGTAGAGCGCGTACATGTTGAAGAGCAGGTGCAGGAGGCCGGCGTGCAGGAAGCCGGCGGTGAGCACTCGCCAGATCTCGCCGTCGCCGACGGTCGCGCGCGACATGGCGAAGTCGCGGATCAGCGAGCCGCTGTCGCCGCCGACGGTGTCCCCGCCGCTCATCGCCGAGCCGAACGCGAGCGCCACGCAGATGCCGATCAGGATGTAGGTGAGCGTGGGCTGCTCGACGCTCGCCATCGTCTTGACCTTGGTGCGCTGGCGGGCGCACTCGGGGCAGCGCATGCCCACCGACGTCGACGTCATGCAGTCGGGGCAGATCGGGCGCCCGCAGTTCGAGCAGGCGACTCCGGTCTCGCGCCCCGGATGGCGGTAGCAGACCTCCACGGCCTGGACGATATCCGCGGTCAGACCTTCGCCTGGATGACCGGTTGCTCGGTGGGCACCTCGACGCCCTGTGCGACCTCGCGCGTGACCATGACCCGGTCGACGTCCTCCACCCCGCCGGGGATCGCGGCGGAGCCGTCGCCGTCGCGGTCAACTCCGAACAGGGCACCGGCCGGGCGCACCTCGCCGTCGCGCTCCACCCAGACCTCGTAGACCTTCCCGGGCGGCGGCTGCGGCGCGCCGCGGACGCGCAGCACGGCGGTGCCGTCGTCGATCTCGACCCGCGCGGATCCGCCGGGGAGACGCGTGCGGTCGACGCTCGCGGTCACGGTCCGCTCGTCGTCGTCGCCGCCGGCCGCGATGCCGAGCCCGAGGGCGACGCCCGCGAGCAGCGCGAATCCGGCGAGGCCGGCGGCGAGCTGCGGGCGCAGCCCACCCC
>JALZEZ010000385.1 GCA_030861775.1 Actinomycetota bacterium | reverse complement strand
GTCGCGGTCCTCTCGTTCGGACCGGCGGCCGCCGTCCTGCCCGACGCCGCGGCCTTCGGCGCCGGCCTCGCGCTGTTCGGTGGTGCGGTCGCGCTCCTGCCCACCGAGCGCGACATGGCCCGGCGGATCCTCGGCGCACTCGAGCGGCGCGCCGCGACCTAGCCCCGCGCCGCCGCTAGCCGAGCGCGTCCAGGTTCTGCTCGGCCCAGGCGAGGACCTGGGCCAGCCCCTCCTCCAGCGGGACGGTGGAGCGCGGTCCGAGCAGCTCCACGAGCCGGTCCGTGGAGAGCACCTTCGCCCGCGCCCCGACGAAGCCGCCCGTGTCGAACCGCACCCGCTCGAAGGGATAGCCCGCGAGCGAGCAGAGCCGCTCGGCGATCTCGCGGATGCTGTGGTCCTCGCCTGCCCCGACGTTCACCACCTCGCCGTCGGCGCGGTCGGCGAGCGCCACTGTCGCGCCCACGAGGTCGTCGACGTGGACCAGCTCGCGCCGCTGGGAGCCGTCGCCCCACAGCACGACCTCCTCGCCGCGGTCGCGCCCGCGCAGGATCTTGCGGGCCAGGTCGTAGACGAAGTGCAGGGGGCGGCCGTCCGTGTGGTAGCCGGGCCCGTACACCGCGGACGGCACGAGGTGCAGCCACTCGAGCCCGTACTGGCGGCCGAGCTCCGCCTGCCCGACGAGCAGCATTCGCTTGGTCCAGGCGTACGCGGCGTAGTCGGGCGGCGGCACGCCCTCGAGGTAGTCGGCCTCGCGGTGGACGCCGGACCCGGCATAGGACGCGCTCGTCCCGAAGGCGACGAGCTTCGCCTGGGGCTGCCCGGTCCGCCACCAGTCGAGCACGTTCGCGTTGATCCGGGAGTTGACCACCCACTGCTCGCCCCCGCGCTCCTGGCAGAAGCGTCCGGCCCGGGTCCACGCGGCGAGGTGGTAGATGCGCTCGTAGGGGCCCCCCGCCGCGGCGGCGAGCGCGCCGTCGCGCAGGAGGTCCACCTCCGCCGACGCGGGGGCCTCGACGTCGTGGCCGGCCGCGCGCAGCGCCGGGGCGAGGTGCCGCCCGACGAAGCCCCCGCCGCCGGTGACGAAGACCCTCACGCCACCAGGTCCGGCGCCTGCGCGTCGCGCTCCGAGAGAAGCGGCCGCTCGACGGGCCACTCGATGCCGAGCGCCGGGTCGTCCCAGCGAACCGTGAACTGCCCGGCGCTCCCGCGGTAGCGCTCGGACTGCTTGTAGAGCAGCGCGCTCGGGTCCTCCAGCGCGAGCAGCCCGGTGGCGCAGCCGGCCGGGACCAAGAGCTGAACCGGGTCGGCGGCGGCGAGCTCGAAGGCCTCCGAGCGCAGGTAGGCCTCCGACCCGCGCCGGAGGTCGGCGACGACCAGGTGCAGCGCGCCCTGGACGCACTGCACGAGCTTCCAGGTGCGCTCGTCGCCGTGCAGACCGCGCAGGACGCCCTGCCGCGACACCGAGAGGTCGTCCTCGACGAAGGCGAGCTCCGTCCCGTCGTCGCGCGCGAACGTGTAGTCGTCCGCGTTGTGGACCTCCACGAACAGGCCGCGCTCGTCGCGGAACACGTCGGGGACGATCCGGCGAAGCCCCGGGATGATCGCCGACTCTTCGACGCGCAACCGGGCTTCCCTAGACGTTCGTGAAGCGCGTGTTGCGGACCATCGTGTAGCCCTTGATCAGCTCGACGATGCCGTCTTCGAGCGACCAGTCGGGGCGGAAGCCGGTGGACTCGATGCGCTCGTTCGAGACGATGTAGTTGCGCTGGTCGGGGTCCTTGCCCAGCGGTGCCTCGAGGTAGGTGAACCCCGGGACCTGGGCTTGGATCGCGGCGCACAGCTCGAGCTTGGAGAGGTTCGCGTCCGAGAGGCCGACGTTGTACGGCAGCCCCTTCATCGCGTCGTAGTTGTCGATCGCGTGCAGGAACGCCTTCGCCACGTCGCGCACATGGATGTAGTTGCGCTTGAAGTGGCCCTCGAAGACGACGACCACGCGATCGGTCATCGCCCGGTACGTGAAGTCGTTCACCAGCAGGTCCAGCCGCAGGCGGGGGGACATCCCGAACACGGTGGCCAGCCGGAACGTGATCGTGTCGCCGCGGTCGAGCACGAGGTTCTCGGCCTCGACCTTCGTGCGGCCGTAGTGGGAGATCGGACGCAGCGGCGACTCCTCGGTGCAGAACTCGCCCTCCTTCCCCACGCCGTAGCCGCTGTTCGAGGTGGGGAAGACGACGCGCTGATCCGGGCTCAGCTTGCCGAGCAGCATGCGGATGGCCTCGACGTTGACCGACGTGGCCGCCCAGGGGTCGCGCGCGCAGAGCGGCGCGCCCACGAGCGCGGCCAGCGGGATCACCAGGTCCTGGCCGGCCACCACCTCCTCGACCAGCGCCTCGTCGCGGACGTCACCGCGGACCGGGGTGAAGCGCTCGTTCGCGCACAGGGCGGCCAGGCCGCCGAAGTTGCCGGCGAAGGTGTCCAGCACGGTCACCTGGTGGCCGGCGTCGAGGAGGGCGGGAACGAGAACCGATCCGATGTAGCCGTCGCCCCCCGTGACGAGGACGTTCATGGGGTAAGCCGCCATCCGGCGGAACGTAGCAGGGCTCCTATCCTGCCCGCGGCCGTGAAGCGGAACCGTTCAGATCACCCGCGGCTGCGCCGGCTGCTGCGTGCTCCGGGCGGTCCGGAGGCCGCGCGGGATCCCCAGATCCTCGTCCTCGAGCTGGCCCTCGGGCGCCTGTCCGGCGGTCACAACGAGGACTATCTGGCAGCGGTGCTCGCCGGCCTCGACGACCGCGCCCCGGTCGTCTGGGCCCCCGATCGCGACGGCTGGGGACGCCCGCCCGGGTGGGCGCGGCGGGCCCAGGACATCGCTCTCGCCTGGCTGGCCATGCACCCGCCGAAGGGCCACCGGCGCATCCTCATCACCCAGAACCCCTCGGCCTGGGAGCTGCTGACCCTGCGCGCCGTCACCCTTCTCTCGCGCCGCCGGCGCGGCGTCGCGGTCTTCGTGTTGCGCCGCTCCGGGATGACGGGCTCGAGGTTCCTCGAGCGACTCTCCAGCCTGGCCGATCGGTCGGTGCGGTCGCTGGTCCGCTCGCGGCGCCTGTGGCCCGCGTCCGATTCGTCGCTCGTGCTGAACGAGCTGCGCGAGGCGACCGGCGTCCAGGGGACGCTCCTCCCGATTCCGGTGCGCCGCTCCGCGCTGGCGGCCGGGCCCCGTACCGGCCCGCCCGTCGTCAGCCTGGTCGGGGCATTCCGTCGCGAGAAGGGCGCCGCGCACTACCGGGCGGTGGTGGAGGCCGCGCTCGAGCACGACCCTACGGTGGAGGTGGACGTGCAGCTCGGCGGGGGCTCGGCGGCCGACGACTCGGCCGCGCTGGCGGCCGAGCTCCAGGAGGCTTGGGCCGGCGAGCCGCGCGTGCGCGCGCACGGCACGTTCCTCGCCGCCGACGAGTACGACGCGATCCTCGCCCGTTCCGACATCGTCGTCACGCCGTACGAGGTCGAGGTGTACGGGACCGGGACGAGCGGCGTGATCAACGAGGCGCTGGCCGCCGGCGCCGTGGTGCTGACGACCCCGATCGCGTGGGCGGTCAGCGAGTACGACGAGCACCCTCGGGTGCGCTTCCTGCCGGCGACGGACCGGCGGACGATCGCCCGGGAGCTGGGCGAGGCGATCGACCTCGGGCTGCGCGCACGGGCGG
>JALZEZ010000018.1 GCA_030861775.1 Actinomycetota bacterium | reverse complement strand
GGCGACGGGCGCACGCGCAGGAGGCGCGCCGCGCCCGGCGGCAGCCACCAGTTCCAGCGGCCGAACAGCGAGACCACAGCGGGCACGAGCAGCGCTCGCACCACGGTCGCGTCGAGCAGGATCCCCGCCGCCAGGCCGGTGGCCAGGATCTTCACGTCGGTCTGCGGCCCGGAGGCCATCGCCGCGAAGGCCAGGAACAGGATCAGCGCCGCGCTCGTGACCAGCCGGCCGGTGCGGCTCAGGCCGAACACCACCGCGTGGTCGGTCTCCCCGGAGTGGTCGTACTCCTCCCGCATCCGGGCCAGGATGAACACCTCGTAGTCCATCGAGAGCCCGTACAGGAAGGCGAACACCATCAGCGGGATCCACGACGCGATCGAGCCGGTGGCCGCGATGTCCCAGATCTCGTCCGAGCCGTGGCCGGCCTGCCAGACGAGCGTCATCACGCCCCAGGCCGCCCCCACCGAGAGGACGTTCAGGATCACCGCCTTCAGCGGAAGCAGCAGCGAGCGGAACGCGCGCGCGAGGAGGATGAAGGTGAGCAGGGAGATCAAGCCAATCATCAGCGGGAAGGCCCCGTAGACGGCGTCGATGAAGTCGGCGTTCAGCGGCCCCGAGCCGCCCACGCGAGCGCTGGGCGAGGCCTCGTGCCCGGCGTCGATCACCCCCTGGATGGCGTCGCGCCCGGCCTCGGACGAGTCGCCCTCGTGCGGGACCCCCGCCACCACCGCCTTCCCGTCGCGGCGCCAGTCCGGCGCGGCTGGCGCCGCGGCGCCGTGCACGCCGTCCACCTGGCCCTGGGCGGTCGCCACCCTGGCCGCGTCGGCCTCGTCCACCAGCGTCTCGGTCGGGAAGATCGCGCCCTTGCCGATGCCCGACTCGTCGAGGGCGTCGAGCGCTTCGCGGGCGGCGCCGGCCTTGGCGATCGTGTCCGGGTCGGGGTTGCCGAGGTGGAGGTCGGTGGCCGCCGCCAGCAGGATGCCGAGGATCGCCACCGCGCCGATCACGGCCAGGCCACGGCGGCGCACGATGCCCTCCGACCAGCGCTGCCAGAAGTGCTCGCTGCGGTCGCGGCGGCGAATGCGGCGGCGGTCGAGCCGCGGGCCGATCGTGGCCAGGATCACCGGCAGCAGCGTGATCGCGACGGTCGTGGCCACCAGCGGGATCAGCATCCCGCCGTAGCCCATGCTGCGCAGGAACGGCAGCGGCAGCGCGATCAGCGCCAGGAGGCCCACGGCCACGGTCGTGCCCGAGAAGACCACCGCCCGGCCGGCCGTCCCCATCGCCGCGATCACGGCCTCGTCCCCCTCCAGTCCCTTCTCGCGCTCCTCGCGCCAGCGCACGACTATGAGCAGCGCGTAGTCGATCGAGATCCCGAGGCCGATCAGCGCCACCAGGAACTGCACGATCGGCGAGACCTCGGTGACCGCGGTCAGCGCCAGGAGCAGCGCGAACGAGACGAGCACCGAGCAGATCGCCATCGCCAGCGGGACGATCGCCAGCCAGGAGCCGAACACGAAGACCAGCACGAACAGGGCGCCCACGCCGCCGATCACGGCCTCGAGCAGCACGCCCGGGCCCTCGGGGCTCTCGCCGGAGGCGTCGAAGAGCGCGTCGAAGCCGGTGAGCTTCACGGGTGCGCCGGCGACCTCGAGCTTCTCGACCCGGTCGCGCACGTCGCGCATGGCGTCCACGTTGGCCCCGAACGGGTCGTCGCTGCGGGGAGCGAACGTGTAGACGAAGGCCGTGCGCCCGTCGTCGGAGACGAACGTCGTGTCGCCGGTCGAGCCGTAGCCCGCCACCCGCGCCCGCGGGACGGCCGCGCGGGACTCGTTCTCGACGCGCGTGAGCTCCTCGCGCACGCCGCGCGACTGGACGGTCTTGCCCTCGGGGAGCTGGACCACCGCGACGAACGGCAGGGTCTCGCCGCCGTTGCCGTACAGGCGCAGGATCTCCTGGCTCGCCTCCCAGCCCTCGCGGTCGGGGACGCTGAAGCGCTGGTCGAGCGCCTCGCTGGCCGGGCCGGCGGTGCCCATGCCGATCAGGGTGAGCAGGATCCAGGCGGCGGCGACGAGTCGCTTGTGGCGAAGTACGCGGCGGGTGATGGTTTGCATGCATTCATTCGTATCACAAACCGTTCGTAGTACTTATGATCGGGCTGTGAAGTACCCCACACATCCCGCGATCAACGAGCAGACCGGCTTCCTGCTGCGGAAGGTGTCGGCCGCCTCCTTCGAGCGCTTCGCCCAGATCGTGGGCGAGCACGGCCTGCACCCGATGCACTTCGGGATGCTGCTGATCCTCGAGGCCGAGGAGCCGATCTCGCAGCACGAGCTGGGCGAGCGGGCCGGCGTGGACCCGAGCACGATGGTCGCGCGCATGGACGTGCTGGTCGAGCGCGGGCTGGTGGCGCGGGACCGCAGCCCCGGCGACCGGCGCAGCTACGAGATCTGCCTCACCGACGCCGGGCGCGAGCTGCTCGGCGCGCTGCGGCGAGCCGCGAAGGAGCACGGCGACGAGTTCTTCGCCGCGCTGAGCGAGCGCGAGCGGCGTCAGCTCCACCGGCTGCTGGCGAAGCTCGCCGCGAGCATCGACGAGGAATAGGGTGCCGGGCATGAGCTACACGATCAAGAACCTGCGTGACGTGGAGGACAAGGCGCCCGGCTTCGGGCTCGACTCGGTGCAGGAGGCGCGCTTCGCCCAATCCGACCTCGAGAGCGAGACGATCGGGTTCGCGCTCATGGGCGTGAAGCCGGGCAAGCGGCAGGGCTTCGCGCACCGCCATGACGACGCGGAGGAGGTCTACGTGGTGATCTCCGGCAGCGGCCGCGTGAAGCTGGACGACGCGATCGAGGATCTGAAGCCGCTCGACGCGATCCGGGTCGCCCCGTCGGTCACCCGGCAGTTCGAGGCCGGCGACGAGGGACTGGAGCTGCTCGCCTTCGGCCCGCGCCGGGAGGGCGACGGCGAGATCGTCCGCGAGGGGTTCTGGGACGACGAATAGACGTCCATCTATGAGTCTGCTAGCCTGACGCATCGATGACTGTCGATACGTCAACGGTCTGCTGCTCACCGCGGCTGGCCGGCCACGTGGACCAGCCGCGAGCGGTCGCCGTGTCCGAGCTGGCCAAGCTGCTCTCGGACCCGATCCGGGTGCAGGTGCTCGACGTGCTGCGCGGTCACGAGGAGGCGGTCTGCCAGTGCGAGCTGGCGCCGCTCTTCGACGTCTCGCAGCCCACCCTCAGCCACCACCTGCGCAAGCTGGAGGAGGCGGGGGTGGTGGCGGTCGAGCGGCGCGGCCGCTGGGCGTACTACTCGATGAAGCCCCAGGCGATGGAGGTACTTGGCTCATGGCTGTCCTGAGACCGCACCTGGCGCTCAACGTCACCGACGTGGAGCGCTCGATCCCGTTCTACGAGGCGCTTTTCGGAGTCGCGCCCGAGAAGGTCAAGCCCGGCTACGCGAAGTTCTCGGTGGCCGAGCCGGCGATCAACTTCACGCTCAACCAGGGTGAGCGGCGCGAGCTGGGCGCGTTCAACCATGCGGGGATCCAGGTGGCGAGCACCGACGACGTGCTGGCCGCCCGCCTGCGCCTCACCAAGGCCGGCCTCGCCGCCTTCGACGAGATGGACACGACCTGCTGCTACGCGAAGCAGGACAAGATCTGGGTGCGCGACCCCGACGGCACCCCCTGGGAGGTCTTCGTCACGCACGAGGACGTCGAGGAGCATGCCGAGCAGCCGAGCGCCTGCTGCGCATGAGCACGATCCAGCTCAACGATCCCCAGACGCTGTACCGCCGCTGGGAGGGCCAGCAGTGGAACCCGTTCGAGATCGACCTGACCCGCGATCGCGAGCAGTGGCTGGAGTTCACCGACGCGCAGCGCGAGCTGGTCCACTTCGCGCTCGCGTCGCTGATGGTGGCGGAGGAGCGGATCACTACCAAGTTCGCCGGCCTCGTGGCCGCCGAGGCGCCCGAGGAGGAGACCACCTTCCTGGCCACCCAGCAGGTGGACGAGGCGCGCCACATGCAGTTCTACGCGCGCTTCCAGGACGAGGTCGTGGCCGAGCCGGCGGCGATCGCGGCCCACGTGGAGCGAGCTCGGGCCGAGGTCTCGGACGCCTTCCGGCACATCTTCGACGAGGCGCTGGTGCAGGCCCACGAGGCCCTGCTCGCCGACCCCGGCGACCCGGCCGCCAAGGTCCGCTTCGTCACGGTCTACCACCTGGTGCTGGAGAGCACCCTCGGGCTCACCTCGTTCCACTTCGTGACCGGCTACCTCGAGCGCGAGGGGCTGCTGCCGGGCTTCGTGGACGGCTACTCGCGGATCCACCACGACGAGACCCGCCACATCGGCTACGGAATCTGGTTCCTGCGCGAGGCGGTGCAGTCGATCCCGGAGGCCGCCGACGTGGTGCGCGAGACGCTGCGCGACCTGCTGCCGTCGGTGGCGGAGTCGCTCAAGCCGCCGAGCGCGGAGGGCGGCGCCGACCTGCTCGGGGTGAGCGAGGACGAGATCAGGAGCTTCGCGCTCGACGGCCTCACCCGGCGGCTGAAGATCGTCGGCGTGCCGCTCGAGACCGTCTACGCCTGATGGCGCACGTCCTGTTCGTCTGCCTGCACAACGCGGGGCGCTCGCAGATGAGCATGGCGCTGTTCGAGCGGGCCGCCGCGGGGCGGCACAGCGCGGACTCGGCCGGCACCACGCCCGGCGAGCGCGTGCAGCCGGAGGTGGTCGAGGTCATGTCCGAGCTGGGCGTGGACGTGTCCGGCCGCCGGCCCCAGCGCCTCACCCGCGAGCTGGCCGAGCGGGCGGACGTCGTGGTGACGATGGGCTGCGGCGACGAGTGCCCGTACATCCCCGGCAAGCGCTACCTCGACTGGGATCTGCCCGACCCGAAGGGGCGGCCGGTCGAGGAGGTCCGCGGCATCCGCGACGACATCGCGGGACGCGTGGAGACCCTGATCGGGGACCTCGACGCCGCCTAGGCGCCACGCGCTCGTACATCCGTCCAGATCGGCCAACTCGCGCTACATCGCGGGCGTTGGCATGGGTATGTGGAGCGCGCCCATCGTCGCAGTCGCCGCCTGGTTCGTCCTCGTCGTGGTCGTCCTCCGGGCGGCGGCGCTCGTCCACCACGCCGACGAGGACGCCGACCGGCACTGGGAGGAGCTGGGCCGGATGCGGAGCGAGAGCGGCATCCCGTTCTTCCCCACCCGCCGCTCGCGCCGCGAGCTCGAGGTGGCGATCAGCGACCTGATCCGGCTCGCGCTCTAGGCGAGCGGCGGGTGGAGCTCCGGGATCTCCTCGGGGCCGCCGGTGCCGGTCTGCTCCCGGAAGTGCTTGCTGAGCATCGTGACCTGGCCCTGGTAGTTCGAGCCGAGGTCGCGGCCGTAGAGCACGTCCGGGCGGGCCGTCATCCGCTCGAAGGCGAGCTTGCAGACCGGCTGGCGGTGCTCGACCATGAACGGGACGTCGCGGGCGCGGACCTCCAGCGCGGCCCGGCTGCCGTGGCGCTCCCCCTTGGGGTCGTAGCCGAAGCCCGGGTCGAAGAAGCCCGCGTAGTGGGTGCGGAGCTCGCCGGCGGTCGGGTCGTAGGCCATCATCTCGGCGGCGAAGTCGGGGCTGATGCAGACGCCCTCGGCCGAGAGCAGCAGGTAGAAGACCTCGGGCTCGAGCACGATCCGGTGGCGGTCCTCGGGCAGGACCGGGTCCCAGTAGTCGCGCCAGCGGTAGGCGTGCGTGCGGGAGAGGTCGAGCGGCAGGCTGTTCTTCTTGGCCCGGTAGCCGACGATGCGGTTGGCGGGGCCGGCCACGTCGAGGCTCAGGAACAGGCCGTCGGCGATCGACAGGTCCGACTCGGGCACGCCCTCCGAGTCCGTGTAGAGGAGCGGGGTCGCACGGTGGACCTCGCGCAGCTCGGCGTCGGTCAGCCGGGCGTCCCCCGAGACCATCCGGAGCTGGTTCAGGGCCAGTCCGGTCCGGACGTGGATGGCGAACGAGCGCGGCACGATCTCGAGGTAGAGCCGGCCCTGGTAGCCGGGGCGGATCTCGTCGAAGCGGTGGCTGCGGTCGGTGATCACGCGCGTGAACACGTCGAGCCGGCCGGTCGAGCTCTTCGGGTTCGCCTTGGCCCGGATCTCGGGCGGCAGGTTCAGGGTCTCGATCAGCGGGACGAGATACGGGCGGTCGCGCTCCAGGGTGGCTCCGTCGCGCAGGTCGATCCGCTGGAACTCGATGTCGCGCGCCTTCTCCTCGACGGTGGACTGGACGTCGGGGAGGAAGCTGCAGCGCAGCGCCCAGGCCTCCGGCCCGAGTCGGAGGTCGAGGCTCGCGGGCTGGACCGCCTCCGGGTGGATCCGGTAGTCGCCCGAGCCGATCCACTCGCTCGCGACCGCGCGGCGGATCTGCTGCGAGGCCAGGACGCCGGTGGGCGGCTGGAACTCCGGTTCGGATCGGGCCGTCGCGTCCGTGGTCGTGGAGGTGGTCATCGTGGAGGACTGTAGGTCCTGGCGGGCGATCGCCGCGGGCGGGGCACCGAAGATGATCCCGCTCTTACCGACGGAAAGGCGACGACCCGGGTAGATCGAGGACATGGCTACACAGAAGCAGCGCGCGGCGGCGCGCAAGAACGTCAAGAAGGCCCAGTCGGGGGCGCGCAAGAAGAAGACGATCACGAAGCTGTCGAGCAAGACGCGCTCGGCGCTCGGGCGTGAGGGGGCCAAGGCGGCCGCCCGCAAGCGCGGCGCCTCGAAGGGCACCGGCAGCGGCGCCGGCGCGATGACCGTGGCCGAGCTGCGTCGCGAGGCGGCCAAGCTCGGCATCGAGGGGCGCTCGAAGATGGGCAAGGCGCAGCTCATACGGGCGGTGGGGCAGAAGCGCCGCTCGCGGTAGTTGTACGCGCTACCGGCACGCGCGCGTGACGTGAGCAACACCCTCACATCGGGGCTTGACAAATGGCGCAGAAGCACACAGGGTCGTAATCGGAACCTTCGTCGTTGTAGGTAGGGGGACTCGCATGACTCGCATCCGCTCGCGGGCGCTCGGCCTGCTGGCCGCGCTCGCGCTGATCGCCGCTGCTCCCACCGCGAGTGGCGCCGCCGGCTCGTCGCCGTCGATCACCGCCGCGAAGAGCTGTTCGAGCGGCTACAGGCACGCCATATTGCCGAACGGCCACAAGTGCCTTCGCGCTGGTCAGTTCTGCAAGAAAGCCTGGGACGGGCGCTACCACAAGTACGGCTTCCACTGCCACAACGGCCGGCTGAAGCGGAAGTAGCCGGATGCGCGTCCCGCGGCAGATTAAGGTCGCTGGCGTCGTCATCCTCGCCGCACTCGCGCTGGTCATCACGCGCGGTGAGGACATGGCGTCGGGTCACGGGACCTGCCGTCACGTGAACGTCGGCTACACCTACGCCGGGGTGACGGCGAAGCGCCTGAGCTGCGATAAGGCTCGGCGCATCGTTCGAGCAGCGTTGCGGGAGTGGTCTTGCGACGAGTACGGCTGCGAGGCGATGTACGTCGCGGGTTTCAAGTGCACCGTGGGCGGACCGACCGGCGTCGTGGTGTTGAAGTGCCAGCGGGGCAGCCGGCGCGTGCGCGCGGTCTGGGGCGACTGACGATGCGCGACACTGACCCCAGGAGCCGCGACACACGGTCCAAGTCCCGGTGACCACGCGGGCCGTCGTCTACGCGATCGCGCTTGCTTTCGGCGTCGCGGGCTGTGGCGGCTCCTATGGACCGACGACCGTCGATGTACCCGATGTGGTCGGGATGGGCGCGGTCGATGCCCAGCACGAGATCGAGGCCGTCGGCGAGTTGGTCGCGACGTTCAGCGAGGATCCTCTGGACGCGGCGCTCTGCACGGTGTCCGATCAGGACGAGGTAGGCGAGGTCCCACCGGATACCCAGGTCGTGCTCACACTCGAATGCAACGTCGAGGCACCGGACGTGATCGGCATGCCGGCTGACGAGGGTCAGGCGGAGATCGAAGCGGTGGCCGACCTGACTGTCCTGCTCGATCCCGAGCCGGACGACCCGGCGCTCTGTGAAGTCGAGGAACAGGACCAAGTAGGCGAGGTTTCGCCGGACGCGGAGATCCTGTTGACGCTCGCCTGCAAGGTGGATGTTCCCGACGTCGTCGGTCAGGACGCCGACAGCGCGCAGACGGACCTGGAGGCGGCCGGCGATGTGACCGTCACGCTCGACCCCGATCCGGCCGGCGCGCTGGGTTGCAGCGTCGCCGATCAGAGCGACGTGGGCCCGGTGGCTGAGGGAACAGACGTGACCTTGTACCTCGAAGGGTGCGAAAACGGGGACGAGGGTGACGGCAAGGGGGGAGACGAGCCCCCAGTGGAGTGTGATCCCAACTACGGGGGCGCCTGTCTCGATCCGCTCGCTGAGGACTACGACTGTGCCGGTGGCAGCGGGAACGGTCCGGAATATGTCGAGGGACCATAGACGTGATCGGCGACGACCCCTTCGGTCTGGACCGGGACGGCAACGGCATCGGCTGCGAGTGAGCGCTCGTCGGAGTAGTACCGCCCGCCGGTGCGGCGGGACGGCGCGCCTCGATCCTCGGCTACCAGCCGAATCCGTTGGCGTACGTCACGTGGCCAGCGCGCTCTGGCCCGCGGGGTTCGGATGGAAGTACCGGGCACCCCGATCGGGGGTTCGGAGCTTCGTGCCCGTCATCGCTGCGGCGTACCCTGTCGGCGGTGGCCGACAGTCTTCGTTTCACTGCCGTCTACGAGCCAGCCGAGGAGGGCTGGGTCTACGCGCACGTGCCGGAGCTCCCCGAGGTTCACACCCAGGGACGTGACCTCGGCGAGGCCCGGGTCATGCTCGAGGACGCTATTCGGCTCGTCATCGCCGACCGGCGCGAGCGGGGGGAGCCGATTCCCGAGACGGGCTGGGCCATCACGGAGACCATCGACGTCAGCGCTGCTTGAAGCGGCGTGACCTCGAGCGTTACCTGACCGGCCACGGCTGCCGTCCCGTCCGTGAGGGCGGAAGCCACACGATCTGGATGAATCCAGCCACGGGCGCGCGCGCCGTGGTGCCGCGGCACACCGAGATCAAGATGCCGACCGGCAAGGGCATCTGCCGGCAGCTCGGGGTCCCAGCGCCGCCGTTTCGATAGCGAGGCTCGCGCGGGCTCCGCGACGCGCGCGAGATCAGCTACCTGTCGGCTCGGCGAGGCCGCGGGTCGGATCTAGGGCCTCGCCCGGCTCCCGCTCGTCTCCGGCGCTGAACGGCGGAGGGTCTGGCTGCGGCGTCATCGGCACGTCGCGCGGTTCCTCGGGTAGCTTGGGTGCGGTTGGCCGCCACGGCCGGAGGTTCTGGACCAGATCACGGTAGAAGTCGATCGCGTGCTGGCGTGTCTCCGCGACGAATGATCGCTCGCCCTTGCCGCGCTGGGTACCCATTGGCCTCGAATAGGCGAGTCGAAAGCCGCGCGGCAACCGCTTTGGATCGGTGGGGGAGAGCAGCCGATCGGGGTTCTCGTGCGCTTCACGCAACAGCGCCGCAGTGGTTTCACGGGTGTTGGCGAAGGCCACATCTACGCGTAGGTCGTCAGGGGCTGTCCTGAGCTGCCGCAGCATCCAGCTGATCCTTGTCTTGGCACGGCCATCGTTTGGGGCATCGACCGAGACCGCAGTGCTCACCCGGCGTGTCCGCAGGTCGGCCTCCAGCTCAATCGGGGCGATCGCATCCGGGACCCGAATTGTCGCGGTGAGCTTGCCGTCGCTCGCCAGCTCCTTCACGCGCGCGTCCCGCTGCTCCTGAGGTGTTTGGCGCCGGCCGCGCACCGGCTGCACGTCGGCGCCGAGGTCTTGGCTCAGGCCGAGCGCCAGGTACTGGACGAACTGCTCCCAGCGGTTGGCGACCTCCTGTACCTCTGGGTCGCTCGCGCGCAGCGTCTCGTGACGCGCACCGTCGCGCACCGCCACCCATTTGTCACCCATGTCCTGAAAGCCGCTAGCGCCGGATGCCTCATGGTCGAGGTACGCGATCAGCTCGCCCAGAATCCAAGCCTGATCGGGATCCGTCACACCACGATGCCGGTGCTGGACGACCGCTTCGGTAATGATCCGCCACCACGACATGTGTCGCAGCGCGAGCTTGCCCAGCTTGCGCCGGTCGACAGAAACGGGGCTCTGCTCGGGCGAGCTGACTATCTGGTTGGAGATCGTGAGCACCCCGTCCATGCCGTGCTCGCGCGCGATGTCGAGGTAGCGTCCGACCTGCTCGGTCTGGAGCTGAGCTGACCCGGTCTTGACCTCGACCAGCACTCGCCAGAGGGTCTTGCCGCGCTCGACCACGATCGCGCCGTCCGGGATCGACAGCTTCCCGTCCGGCATCTTCAGTTGCACCTCGGCGAACGTCGAAATGCGGCCCTTCGGCCCGCCGAGCTTGCTCACCAAAGCCTGCCCGAACTCGGGGACCGCGGCCATCACCGCGAGCAACGACGAGGTGGCCCGCTTCTCCTGCTCCTCCTGGCCGCGAATGCCGATGGTAGGCAGAAGCCGCGCTGGGTGCCACTTCTCCCGGCCGTCATCACTGCTTCCCCTCGCTCCCGCTGGCAACGCCACTGGGGGGCGACCTTAGCCCAAGTCGCAGACTTTCGCTTGAGCCCTAGCGTGGAGTAGATCGCTTGGCTTAATTTCACTAGAGCTGCCCTGCCGTCGCCCCGCAGGAGAACGAATGTCCATCTTCTGTACGTACATCCTCGACGCATACGTGCGCGGGGCGGAGCGCGGGAGCCGGACGAAGGATCCGCCTTGAAACGGACGTCGGTGAGGATCACCCGGTCTTGCACCTGCCCGCGGCGGCGACGTGCTCCTTTACATCGCGGCCACCGTGCGAATCAGCCCGCTCGACGGGGCGTGGTTACCCCCACCCGGGGGGTGGCGCCGCGCCCGTGCGAACCATACGCTCGCGGCGCCATCGACCTTCGGAGGTAGCGCATGGGCACACCGCAGCAGATCCAGCCGGGCAACTACACAGCGAGCGCCGACGGCTTCGTCATGGGCGTGGTCGGCTGGCCGAGCTCCTCGAACCCCGGCTGCGTCGGCTACGCCTTCGGTATGACCGCCGGGATGACGCTGCTCGCGACCGGCGGCAACCTGGGGGCGTTCGGGCCCGCTTGGAGCGACTATCAGGCGAGCAACGGCAACTCGTTCACGATGCCCGTGGCGAGCGGGAGCACGTTCACGATCGCGGCCCAGCAGACGAGCGGCGGGCTTCACCAAGCCGACGCGCCGATCTGGTTCTACTGGATCACGCTCGGCGACGCCGAGGGCGACGCGTTCGAGCGGACCGGCGACGTGCCGGAGGACGTCGAGCTGCCCGCGCTGCCCGAAGCGTCCGGCGCCGAGCAATAGGGGGCCGCGAACTCAGCTTCGCCCGATCGCGAGCAGGTGCGCGCTGGCCCCAAGCAGTTCCGGAACGGTCTCGGTGGCTCGCGCGAGGCTGACGGCTGCCGCCAGCAAGCTCTCCTCGACCGCGGGCGTGTCCTGGCTTCCCTCCCGCGATCCGGTCCGGAGGAACATCCAGCCCGGGCCTTCGACCGCGAGGACCTGCACGTCCTCGAATCCCGCGTCGGCGAGCTCGCGGGCCAGCTCTTCGGGGCGATGGAAGTACGCCGTCGTAAAGCCGTATGCCGGGTCGTTCTGCCCGGTCTCCGCGACGTTCGTCAGTCGCTCGAGCCCGGCCTCGTCGAGCTTCCCGCCGCGAACCGCATCCAAGAGCGGCACCCAGCGGTTGATCGACGCCGCCGCAACAGCTCCACCGGGCCTGAGAACGCGCTTTGCCTCGGCCAGCGCCTGGGCGCGATCCCTCGCCTCGGGAAGGTGGTAGAGCGGACCCAGGAGCAGCACCACGTCGGCTGAGCCATCCGCGAAGTCAAGCGAGCGCGCGTCTCCCACCCGAGCTCGAAACGAATGCTCCGGCTGAGAATCCGATGCCTGACGCGCTTGGTCCACCAGCGCTGGCACCAGGTCCACGAGCTCGACCTCGTAGCCATCTTTCGCCAGCCACGAGGCGTGGGCGCCGGCACCGCCGCCCACGTCCAGAACGCGAGCGGGCGGATCGGGTAGATAGCGACCGAGCAGCTCGCGCGTCCGCTCGAACTCGAGACGGCCTCGGCCCAACGCGAGCCGGTCCCGCTCGAAGCTGCCCTCGCTGTAGAAGGTGATGAGGTGCTCGTCATCGGTGCTTCGATGTCGCTCGAGCGCCACGCGCCCATCGTCCATCGCCCGGTCGTGCGGGTCAAGAAACGGGGTTCAGCCCGCGAGCATTTAGGCCGGCCGCGGGTGCGACCTCGCTTTCACGCGAAAGCGGTAGCACTAGGGCGTGCCGAAAGCGGCCGGTAGAGGAAGGCCGAGGAAGCGCGCAGGGTCGAACGCCGGCGGCGGACCGTCGCGACGGCCGAGGATGAGATCCGCCGCGAGCCAGGCGGAAGCCGGACCGGTCGAGATGCCCCAGGGTCCGTGCCCGCCAGCGACGAACAGCCCCTCCACCCCCGGCACGCGCCCGATCAGCGGCCGCCCGTCCGGCGTCACCGGTCTCGCGCACGCGCGCGTGGATCGGACGTGGCTGTCCCGAAGCGCCGGCACGAACTCCGCACCCCGTCGCATGAGGACTGGCGCGACGGCGTCGGCATCGGGCTCCTCGCGGAAGAACGTCGAGCCAAGGCTGCTGGCGCCGCGCGCCGTCACCAGCGAGAACGTCGACTCGAGCTCGCCCCCCACGATCGCCGATGCGTCGACGACGCCGATCTGCTCGACCGGCACGCTGGGCGGGTCGTCGAGCGCGACCTCGACGTTCACGCCCCAGATCGGGGCGATGACGGGCTCGGCGGCTCCGACGAGCGGGTCGATCCAGGGACCGGCGGCGACGAGCACGGCCCCCGCCTCGACGGGCTCGGCGCCCGCAACTACGCCGCGGGTGGCGCCGCCCTCGATCCACGGGCGCGTCTCGACGCCGGTCTCGATCTCCGCGCCGTTGCGGCGCGCAAGCTCCGCGAACGCCCGGGTCGCCGAAGCCGGCGGTACCGGGATCCCCGTCGCGATCCGGCACGCCGTCAGGCCGCGCGCAAGGGCGGGCTCGGCCGCGGCCAGCTCATCGGGGCCTATCAGCTCAGGCTCGAGTTCCGGGGCGATCTCGCGGAGCTGCAGCGCGACCTCGTGCAGTGCGCTCGCCTCGTGCGCAACCAACAGCAGTTCCGGCTCCCCGGCCGGGAGCTCGAACCCGTCGAGCTGCTCGTAGCGAGCGACGCTCTCCCTCCACAGCGGCGCCAGCTCGGGATCGAACGGGTGCTGGATCGCGCCGGAGTTGCGTCCGGACGCGTGCGCACCTAGCTCGTCCCGCTCGAACAGGCGCACGTAAAGGCCCTCGCCTGCCAGCGCCGCGGCGGCCGCGGTTCCGACGATCCCTCCTCCGATGACAGCTGCATCGACGCCGCTCACGCGAGACGAGCGTAATCACCGGCATGCAGGTCTTCGTAGTCACGCCGGTGCCGCGCCGTCGCGATCACGAAGACGTGCGTCGCGGCGGTGGCCGATCGGGCGGCGCGTGACCAAGGCGTGCTCGCCCGCTTCAGCGGAGGGGGTGGGATTCGAACCCACGAGGCCCCTGACAGGGCCTACCGGTTTTCAAGACCGGCGCATTCAACCGCTCTGCCACCCCTCCGGGTAGGGCGAGCGTAGTTCGAACCGGCTACCAGTTGCCGTCGTCGGGGCAGCCGCCCCTGCCGACGGGCGTGCAGGTCTGGGCCGTCGACCCGTTGAGGTCCTTCGTCACGACGAACTCGTGCTGCGAGCCGCTGTGGCTCGCCTTCGAGACCGCCGTGATCTCGTAGGAGAGGACGCCGCTCGCGGTGACCGACACCTCGCCGCCGTCTGACCCCCAGTCGAAGGCGAGGTCAGTCAGCTCCGCCTCGGTGTCGCAGCGGGTGTAGTTCTCCTCGATCGCGAAGCAGGACTCGACGTACGCGATCAGATTGCGGGCGTTGGACTTCGCGTCCGCGTCCATGCCCTTGTCGCGCTGGTCGAGGAACGCCGGAATCGCGATCGCCGCCAGAATCGTGATCACGAGGATCACGACGAGAAGTTCGATCAGCGTGAAGCCGCGCTCGTCGCGCAGGCGTCCACGGGGAATGCGGTGGGCCGCCGCGTCCATGGGTCCTATTCGGTTATCGGCGCTCGGCCGGGCTACTTGACGCTCGCGTCAGTCACAGGACCGATCGTCTTCGGCGCGCCGAAGGGGTGGAGCACGGCCGGGATCCGCACGCAACCGCCCTCGTCCTGGTGGTTCTCGACCAGCGCGATGATCGTCCGGCTGACCCCGATGGCGGTCCCGTTGAGCGTGTGAAGGTGGCGCGGCGACGCTCCCTCCCCCGGCCGGTAGCGGGCGTCGAGGCGGCGCGCCTGGTAGTCGGTCGTGTTCGAGCACGAGGTCAGCTCGCGGTAGCGCTCCTGGCCCGGGAACCAGCCCTCGATGTCGTACTTCTTGGCCGCCGACGCGCCCAGGTCCCAGGCGGCGATGTTCACCACCCGGTACGGGATCTCAAGCGCCTGGTAGATCTCCTCCTCGATCGCCAGCAGCCGCTCGTGCTCCTCGGCCGAGTCCTCGGGCGCGACGAACGCGAACATCTCGACCTTGTCGAACTGGTGCACGCGGAAGATCCCGCGCGTGTCCTTGCCCGCCGCGCCCGCCTCGCGCCGGAAGCACGAGGAGAAGCCCGCGTAGCGGCGGGGGACCTGATCGGCGTCGAGGATCTCCCCGGCGTGGATCGACGCGAGCGCCACCTCGCTGGTCCCCACCAGATAGAGGTCGTCCTCGGAGACGCGGTAGATCTGGTCCTCGGTGTCGGGCAGGAACCCGGTGCCGAACAGCGCCTCCTCGCGCACGAGCACGGGCGGGACGACCGGCTCGAATCCCTTGGCCGCCAGCAGGTCGAGCGCCCAGCGCACCAGCGCGAACTCCAGCATCACGACCGGGCCGCGCAGGTAGGCGAAGCGCGAGCCCGAGAGCTTGGCGCCCGTCTCCATGTCCACCATCCAGCCGAGGAGTTCGAGGTGGTCGCGGCCGCCGCCCCTGCCGTCGCCCCACTCGCGCAGCACCTCGTCCTCGGGCGGGGCGGCCGGGTCGGCGAGGTTGGGCAGGCTGGCCAGCGTCGCGTCGAGGCGCTCCTCAGCCGCCCCCAGCTCCGTGCCGAGCTCCTTGATCCGGGCGGCCACGCCGCGCATCTCCTCGATCGCGGCCGAGGCGTCGCCGCCCTCGCGCTTCGCCGCCGCGATGGCCTCGCTGGCGCGCTTCTGCTCGGCGCGCAGGCCCTCCACCTCCGGCAGCAGCTCGCGGCGCCGGGCGTCGAGCGCCAGCACGTCGTCGACGATCCCGCCGGGCACCCGGCGGCGCTCGAGCGCCTCCCGGACCGGGCCGGGGTCCTCCCTTATCCGCCTGAGGTCGAGCACGGGCGCCTCGCGGGCGCTACTCGCCGCCCTGCGACGTCTCTTCCTGCGACTGGTCGGGCGTCGGGGCCTTGCGGCCGGCGTAGCGCTCCACGAACAGCGCCACGTCCTCCGCGTCCTTCCCCACCACGATGTTCGCGGGCATGATCGCGCCGGAGAACCCGCCGTTGCGGATGGCGAACAGCACGTCGTCGCGGTTCTCCTTGCGGGTGTTGAAGTTCGGCCCGTTCGTGCGCTCACCGCCGGCCACCTCGTCCTCCGGCTTCGAGCCGCGGCTCTTCGCCTCGTCCAGCGTGTGGCAGCCCGAACAGCGCTCCGAGAACAGCTCGGCCCCGCGGCGGACCTGCGTCTGGTCCTCCGGGACGCCGATGTCCTGGTTGCCGCCGCAGCCCGCGGCGACGGCCGCCAGCGCGGCCGCGGCGCAGGCGAAAAGGGGCCGGGCGAGCGACATGGCGGCGCATATTATCGGCGGCCATGCGCCGTGCCCCCCTCGCAGCAGTGCTGCTCGCCGCCGCCATCGCCGGGTGCGGCGACGACGACGAGAAGTCCAGCGGCAGCGCCACCGTGCGGGCCGGCCTGCCGGTGGTCGTGGAGGGCGACGAGTACTCCTTCAAGCCCGGCACGATCACGGTGCAGGGCCGCGGCGCCAAGCAGGTGCCGGTCCGCTTCGAGCTGAAGAACGTGGGCTCGCTCCCCCACGACCTCCACGTCCGCCGGGGCGACGACGAGCTCGGCGGGTCGGAGGCGATCCCCGACGGGGAGACCACCACCGCCACCGTCACCCTGGCGCCGGGGAGCTACGAGATCTACTGCTCGATCGGCGACCACGCCGATCTGGGCATGACCGGCGACCTGAAGGTGGAGTAGGAGGAACCCGCCCCGCCGGGGCGAATCCTCCACACGCCCCGGCGCCGGCTTGGGCGGTCTGACCGCGGCAAGATGCTTTCCGGCGACCGTCCTCATCGGCGGCGATCAAGTCCGGCGTCGGGGCCTACCTTCGCCCGTGCGCGGTACCGTGCCCGGGCGCGATGAGGAGGCTCGTGGTCACGACCGCCGTCGTCGCCGCGCTCGTCCCGGGGGTCGCGAGCGCCGCGGTGGAGCCCGCGCCGCCGGGGACAAACGACGCAGGCGGCGTCCGGAACGTGCTCCCGCCCGGCTCGCGCGGGCTCGCCAACGCGCTCGAGCTCGGCACCTTCCTGAGCACCGGGACCCCGCCCGCGCACTCGAGCGACCAGCTACCGCTGTACCGCGAGCTGATCGCGGCGCCGCGCCCGTTCGACGAGGGCACCCTCGACGCCCTGTTCAAGCCGGCCGGCTTCGGCGTGCCCGGCGAGGTCGAGCGCACCTACAGCCCGCGCGTGGACGTGACCATCCAGCGCGACGCCCAGTACGGCGTGCCGCACATCTACTCCTCCACGCGCGAGGGCGCCATGTTCGGGATCGGCTACGCGACCGCGGAGGACCGGCTGTTCTTCATGGACGTCTTCCGCCACCTCGGCCGCGGGCAGCTCTCGTCGTTCATTGGCGGAGCTCCGGCGAACCGGGCGTTCGACGCGCTGATGTGGTCGGTCGCGCCCTACACCGAGGAGGAGCTGACCCGCCAGACGCAGGCGCGCCCGCCGGGGTTCGAGTCGGAGTCCGACGGGCTGCGCGCCGACCTGAACGCCTACCTCGCGGGCATCAACCAGTACATCGCAGAGGCCCGCACGAACCCCTCGAAGATGCCGGCCGAGTACGCCGCGATCAACGACGTCGACGGGCCCGACGACTTCAAGCCGTCCGACGTCGTCGCCACCGCCGCCGTCGCGGGCGCGATCTTCGGCGTCGGCGGCGGCTCGGAGCTCCGGTCCGCGCTCGCGCTCGTGGAGGCGCGGAAGCGGTTCGGCCGCCGGGACGGGAACCGCATCTGGCGCGAGTTCCGCTCGGTGGACGACCCGGAGGCGGCCACCACCGTCCGCGGCAAGCGCTTCCCGTACGCGCTCCACCCCCGGCGCCCGCGCGGGATCGCGCTGCCCGACCCGGGATCGGTGAAGCTCGCCGAGACGGTCCGCCTGGCCGAGGCGCCGGGGGCGACGGCCCGCGGCACGCTGTCGTTCCCGCGCGCGCAGTCGAACGCGCTGATCGTCTCCGCGCGCGAGTCGCGCTCCGGGCACCCGCTCGCGGTCTTCGGCCCGCAGACCGGCTACTTCTCGCCGCAGGTGCTGATGGAGCAGGACGTGCACGCCCCGGGCTACGACGCCCGCGGCGTGGCCTTCCCGGGCGTGAACCTGTTCGTGCAGCTCGGCCGCGGCCGCGACTACGCCTGGAGCGCGACCACCTCGGCGCAGGACCTCGTGGACACCTTCGCGGTCGAGCTCTGCGACGACACGCACTACCGCTTCCGCGGCCGCTGCGAGGAGATCGAGGTGCTCGAGCGCACGAACTCGTGGAGCCCGAGCCCGGCCGACCAGACGCCCGCGGGCACCGAGGTCCTGCGCATGGAGCGGACCAAGCTCGGGCTGGTGATCGCGCGCGGGACGCTGCGCGGCAAGCCGGTCGCCTTCACGCGGCTGCGCAGCACCTACGGGCACGAGACCGACGCCGGGCTCGCGTTCGCCTACCTCAACAACCCCGACCGCATCCGCGGCCCGCGCGACTTCCAGAAGGCGGCGGGGCTGATCCCGTTCACCTTCAACTGGTTCTACGTCGACTCGGAGCACGTCGCGTACCAGAACTCCGGGGCCAACCCGCTGCGGGCGAGCGGCGTCGACCCCAGCCTCCCGGTGCTCGGGCGGCCGGAGCTCGAGTGGCGCAGGTGGGACCCGGACACGCGCCGCCCGCTGGTCGACACCTCCACGCCGCGCAAGGCGCACCCGAACACGGTGGACCAGTCGTACATCGCCGACTGGAACGGCAAGCAGGCCCACGGCTACGGAGCGGCCGACGGCAACTGGGGCTACGGCTCCGTGTACCGGTCCAAGCTGCTCGACGACCGCGTGCGGCGGCTCGTGCGCGGCCCGCGCAAGGCCGCCCTGCCGGAGCTGGCCCAGGCGATGGCCGAG
>JALZEZ010000124.1 GCA_030861775.1 Actinomycetota bacterium | reverse complement strand
CTCCGCGCGCGTCGCGCGCCACACGAGCAGAGCCGCCCCGGCCGCCACCAGCAGGCCCGCCAGCGGCCCGATCCCCGGGGTGGGGGTGCCGAGCTCGCCGGTGACGAAGCGCTTCGGGAGGTCGGTGATCCGGCGGCCGAGCGAGATGCCCTCGATGAACGCGGTGTGCCCGGTGGCGCGCTGCGACAGGGCGAGCGGGGCGAGAGCGACCCCCACGGCCACGAGCGCACCGGTCGCGGCCCAGACCGGGCGGGTCCGGTGGGCCCACAGAAGCCACAGCGCCTCCGCCCCCACCGTGAAGGCGGCGAAGTAGTGCGTGAGCACGGCGAGAGCGGAGAAGACCGCCCACAGGGTGAGGCTGCGCCGCGAGGGGTCGCGCAGCGCGCGCAGGAAGAACAGCAGCGAGACCGCGGCGAGCAGCACGAGCAGCGCGTACGACCGCGCCTCCTGCGAGTGCCACACGAACCACGGGTTCACGGCCGCGAGGGCCGCCGCGAGCAGCGCGGCCTGCGCCGAGAACCGCTCCCGTGCGGCGGCGTAGACCACGGGCACGGTGGCGATCCCGAACAGCGCCGAGAGCGAGCGCAGCGCCCCCTCGCCGTCGCCGGCGACCTTCTCCCACAGCCAGGCCAGCAGGTAGTACAGGTGCGGCGTGCTCTCGGTCTCGCGCACGCCCTTCAGCAGCCCCCACAGGTCCTCGTTGACGAGCCCGGCGGTGAACACCTCGTCGAGCCAGAAGCTCTGGTGCCCGATCCGCCAGAGGCGGAGGGCGGCGGCGAGCACGACGAGGCCGAGCAGCACCCGCCGTGCGGTGCGGTCAGTCACGCCGCGCGACGATATTCAGCCGCACGTAGTCGATGACGGGCCGCTGGCCGAGCCGGCCGGCGACGGCGGCGACGTAGGGGTCGCGCAGCTCCTCCGGCAGCCGCGGCAGGTGGTAGCCGAGGCAGACCGTGCGGATGAAGTCGGCGGGCTCGTCCGGGGTGACCGGCGCGGGGTGCAACCAGGCCTCGACGTCGGTGAAGCCCACCCGCCGCAGCCGCTTCGCCGTCTCCTCGGCCCCGGCGAAGTTCCAGGGCCCCGCCCAGCCCCCGAGGTGCTTCGCGTACGGCTCCTCCGCTGCCACCGTCGCCGTGATTCCGTGGAAGCGCTCCACGTTCCCCTCTCCCCCGCACTGCGCGGACATGCGCCCGCCCGGCCTCAGCGCGTCGTACATGCGCCGGAACAGCAGGTCGTGGTCGGGGACCCAGTGGAAGACAGCGTTCGAGAACACCGCGTCCACCGGCTCGTCCAGCACGAGGTCCTGGAGGTCGGACTGGAACACGGTGGCCCGCTCGCCGAGGCTCTCGCGGGCGAACTCGACCATCGAGGGCGCCGCGTCCACCGCGATCACGTGCCCGCGCGGCAGCCGCTCCAGCAGGAGCCTGGTCACGCGGCCGCTGCCGCAGCCGGCGTCGAGCACGGTCTCGTCGCCCTGGAGCTCGAGGCGGTCGATCACCTCGCCCGACCACGAGAGCTGCGGTCCCGAGACGCGCTCGTAGGTGGCGGCGTCCCAGTCGCGGGTCACGAGAGCCCGGTCGTGACCGGTCCGGGCCGCTCGCGCTCGCGCTCGTAGCGCTCGATCGCGTCGGCGCTCTCGAGCGTCACGCCGATGTCGTCGAGCCCGCCCAGCAGACGGTGCTTGATCTCGGGGTCGATGTCGAACCCGGCCTCGCGCCCGGCGAAGGCGACGACCTGGCGCTCCAGGTCGATCTCGGCCTCGCCGGCCTCCATCAGTGCCCGCACGTCCTCCTCCGGCAGCACGACCGGCAGCAGCCCGATCTTCGTGCAGTTCGAGTAGAAGATGTCGGCGAACGAGGGGGCGACGATCGCGCGGAAGCCGTAGTCCTCGAGCGCCCAGGGGGCGTGCTCGCGGGAGGAGCCGCAGCCGAAGTTGCGGCCGGTGGCGAGGATCGGGTTCTTGGGCAGGTCCCAGCCGGGCTCCTTGGCCCAGTCGTAGAAGAGGAACTCGCCGAAGCCGGTGCGCTCCACCCGCTTGAGGAACTGCTTGGGGATGATCTGGTCGGTGTCCACGTCGCCGCGGTCGAGCGCGGTCACGCCGCCGGCGATGGTGCGTACGGGCTCCATGCTCAGCTCCAGTCCCTGATGTCGACGAAGTGCCCCTCGACCGCGGCCGCCGCCGCCATCTGCGGGCTGACCAGGTGCGAGCGCGCGCCGCGGCCCTGGCGGCCCTCGAAGTTGCGGTTCGAGGTGGAGGCGACCCGCTCGCCCGGGGCCGCGATGTCGGGGTTCATGCCGAGGCACATCGAGCAGCCGGCGGAGCGCCAGTCGAAGCCCGCGGTGCGGAAGACCTCGTCGAGGCCCTCGGACTCGGCCTGGGCCTTCACCTGCTGGGAGCCGGGGACGACCATCGCGACCAGGTCGGAGCTGACCCGGCGGCCCTTCACCACCTCGGCCGCCGCGCGCAGGTCGCCGATGCGGCTGTTGGTGCAGGAGCCGATGAAGACGCGGTCGAGGCGGATGTCCTGGATCGCGGTGCCGGGGCTCAGGTCCATGTAGCGGAGCGCGCGCTCCTCGCCCTCGCTGGACGGCTCGGGCACGGCGCCGGTGACCGGGGCGACCATCTCGGGGGTCGTGCCCCAGGTCACCTGCGGGACCAGGGCCGAGGCGTCGACCTCGATCTCGGTGTCGAACGTCGCGCCCTCGTCGGTGCGCAGCGCGCGCCACTCGTCGACCGGCAGCGGCTCGGGCGCCGCGGGGCGGCCCTCGATCCACTCGAAGGTGGTGTCGTCGGGGGCGATCATGCCCGCCCGGCCGCCGCCCTCGATCGTCATGTTGCAGATCGTCATCCGGCCCTCCATCGAGAGCGACTCGACCGCCTCGCCGGCGAACTCGATCGCGTGGCCGACCCCGCCGGACACGCCCATCTGGCCGATCGTGCCGAGGATCAGGTCCTTGGCGCTCACGCCGTAGCCGAGCCGGCCGCTGTACAGGATGCGCATCGAGCGCGGCTTGGGCTGGACCATGCACTGGGTGGCCAGCACGTGCTCGACCTCGCTCGTGCCGATCCCGAACGCGAGCGCCCCGAAGGCGCCGTGCGTGGCGGTGTGCGAGTCGCCGCAGACGACGGTCATGCCGGGCTGCGTGACGCCCAGCTCCGGCCCGATCACGTGGACGATCCCCTGGTAATCCGACCCGATCGAGTAGATCGGCACGCCGAACTCGCGGCAGTTGGCCTCGAGGGTCTCCACCTGCACGCGCGAGAGGCGGTCGCGGATCTGCGCGGCGGCGGTGGAGCCGTCGGTGGGCACGTTGTGGTCGGCGGTGGCCAGGGTGCGGTCCGGGCGGCGCACGGTGCGGCCGTTGAGCCGGAGGCTCTCGAAGGCCTGCGGCGAGGTCACCTCGTGGACCATGTGCAGGTCGATGTAGATGAGCCCCGGGGCGACCTCGTGCGCGTCCCAGATCTTGTCGAACATCGTCCTGGCCATCTCAGCTCCTTCGCAGTCCGGCCGTGACGACGGCCATGAAGCGGGCCTCGGCCCGGCCCGGGTTCTCGAAGCGGTGCGGGAGGTCGGCGTCGAAGGTGACGGCGTCGCCCTCGCTCAGGTCGTACGAGCGGCCGCCGCAGGTCAGGCGCAGACCGCCGGCGATCACGACGGCGGTCTCGCGGCTGCCCGGCTCGTGGATCGGCGGGTCGTCCGGCCCGCCCGTGGTCGCGCCGGGCTTCAGCACGTGCCGCGAGACCTCCGCCCGCTGCCCCGGCAGCTCCGGCGTGAGCAGCTCGTACGAGTGACCGTTGCCGCTCGCCGCTCCCCGCCGCCGTTCGCGGCGCCTGACCACGGTCACGCCCTCGGACTCGTCGAGCCTGAGGAGCTGCGACAGCGACAGCTCGAGACCGCCCGCTATGCGCTGCGCCACGGCGAGCGTGGGGCTCGTCTCGCCGCGCTCCACCTGGGACAGCATCGGGGCGCTCACGCCCGCTTTTTCGCCGAGGTCGCGGAGCGACAGGCCCATGCTCTCCCTCAGTGCCCTGACGCGCTCGCCGATGCGCAGTGGATCCCCGGCGGGACCAATGGGTACGGGTCTGGGGGTGGCGGTCGCCATCCGGACACATTGTACGCTATCGCGTACGGTTGTACGTTATCGACCTTCCATTGGAGAACTACAACCGGGGCGGGACCCGTCGAGCGGATCAGCCGCGTCAGGGGCTGCGACGAAGATCAGCCGCAGGTAACACCGCGGCGGGCGTGCTAGCCAGACGACCCGAAAGGCGCGTACTCGACCTCGCCGGCCGCGATCCGGGCGTTGAGTTCCAGCAGGCGCCGGTTCGACTCGCGGGGGTCACGAGCCGCGGTTGCGGGCCAGCCGTAGGCGGCGGCCACGGAGAGGTCGAGTTGCGTGTGCAGGTCACGCAGGTCGGAGTAAGCACCCTCGTCGACCTCGTTGTAGAGGGCCGTGAGGCCGATCTCACGGTCAACGCAGATCGCCCGCCGACGATCGACTATCGCCTTCGAGAGCTGACCGATCCTCTCTCGCTGATCGTCGGTCGGCGCGGGCCAGGGAAACGTCTCGAAGGCGGATGTGGGCGTGTAGCGGACATCGATTCTCAGAGTCGACGATTGTGCACGGGCCCACTCGCCGTGGAGCCTTGACGTCAAGACGCCGAGGGCATAATCGTCCTCAAACGCGAACACGTTGACCAGGTTGCTTGGGCAGACGCGTGCGTCCTGCCAAGTGAAGAAGATCCGTTTCCCTTGGGCGGTCCCCGCGATGAAGCGCCGCAGTGGAGCGATGGCCGCGCGCATCTCGCCACGCGGCCGCCCAAATCGCCACCAGTACTCGCGGAATCGTGCGTCCCTGTTTCTGTCGCGTTCGGGCTTGACCCGTGCCCGGACGATGTCCAGCGCGGCCGGGAAGCGGGCTGCGTCCTCGAGTGTCATGTGAGCGAAGTCGATGACCCAGCGGCGCGGCCGCTGCTCCGGGTCGTCGGCGAGGTCCTCGCCGACGAGATACGGGCGTACGACCTCGGCATAGTCCGCCTCCGGGCGTGCCAGCAGCTCGTCGGCCTCCCCCGACGTCAGTACGAACCCCGCTCCGGCCGGAATCGGACCCTGGAACGCCCGACCGCGGTTTTGCTCTAGGGGCAACGCCTGTGAGACATCGCGTCCGATGGGGCGGAGTGCAGGAGTGATCCCGTCGACCTCTTCGGAATCGAGCACGAATCTTGCCGGCGGCCCAGGCGGCTCCTTTACCCAGTTCACGATGCTCACGTTCACCACCGCGACCCCCGGCCAGGGCTGTTTCGACACCCCCTCGGTGATCACCCCGCCGTTCTGCACAATCCACCCCAAGCTCGGGGCGCGTGACCGGTTCTGGGTGATCGAGTTCGTCGCGACCAAGCCCGCCCGACCGCCGGGCTCGAGGCGCTCGTGGGCCTTCCTGAACCAGTAGACGGCGTAGTCCTTAAGGCCGATCTCGAACTCCCGCTTCAGCCACTCTGCGTACTCGTCGCCGAGCTCGCCGCGGATGCGCTGCGACCCGTGATAGGGCGGGTTGCCGACGATCGCGTCCGCCCGCGGCCATTCGATGGCCAGGGCATCCGCTCGCTGGATGCCGGATAGATCCGCGAGCGGCAGGACCCGCTCCTCGAGATCGAGCTCCTCGACGGCCAGCTTGTGCCCCATCCACAGGGTCACACGAGCGAGCTTCACCGCGAACGGCTCGGTTTCGATGCCCTTCATGTTCGTGAGTGGGAAATAGAGAGCCAGCGTCTCCTGGCTGCGGAGCCCGGCGCTGCGACGCATGTCCGCCGCTCGCCGGCGCAGCTCGGCCTCGATACGACGAAGCTCGCGATAGGCCACATAGAGGAAGTTGCCTGACCCGCAGGCTGGGTCGAGAACGACAAAACTCATCAGGTCCTGCTGTGCCGCATGGACCTGTGCCAGGGTCGTGCAGCTGCGAATCCGCTCGCGCCAGGGCTCGACGATCGTCGGCCGGACCACCTTGAGGATGTCTGCCTCAGCCGTGTAATGAGCGCCGAGCGCCCACTGACGCTCCTTCCCCAGCGCACCCTCGAGGAGCGAGCCGAAGATCGCCGGCTCTACTCGCTTCCAGTCGAAGTCGCACGCCAAACGCAACAGCTCCAGCTCCTCATGCCCCAAGTGGACCTCGGCAGGGGTGGCGAACAGCCCACCGTCCGCATACGGCGTACCGGCGTAGACGCCGTGCTGCGGACGCGGATCGGGGCGCGCCAGGTAGCCGAACAAGCGGCCGAGGTCGTCAGCACTGGACCGGCTTGACTCACGAAGGAGGCCGTCCAGCAAGCGGGTGAAGAGGTGCGCGGGGAGGATCGCGAGGTCCTCCGCGAACATCGACCACACGGCTTGGAGCACGAAGTCCCGGAGCGTCTCCGGCTCGGCGCCGCGCCTTTCACGAAGGCGGTTGTAGAGATCCGTTACCAGCGCCACGGCCCCCCGGGTGAGTTCGGCCTGTGTACCTGTGAAGACCGGTTCGTCGCCGGCGAGGAACAGCAGCGCGTCCAGGTTGTCGGGTAGCTCGACGAGCTCGAATGCGGCGCGCGGTTCCGTGTAGACGGCACCTGGCTCCCAGATCTCGAAGCGGTGGAAGGCACAGAGCACGACGTAGCGTGGCGCCGGCTGACGCGGCGTGCCCGACCGCTGCCAGTACTCGAGCGCCTGACCGCGATGGGCCTCGAGGCGGCCGGCCTCGCTGGGCCGCTTCATCTCGACGATGCACACACCTGGCCAGATCATGTCCATGAATCCGGTGCCCGCCCGCTCCTCGAAGCGCGCTCCCACGCCCCTCCGGTCGGTGCCGTAGCAAGCGAGCAGATCGTTGAGGAACGTCTGCGCCTCCTGGCGCTCGCCGCCCTGATAGCCACCCCAGCTCGCCGCGAACTCCACGAGCCTGTGGCGGATCTCCTCCCCCGCTAGGGGCATGTGCCTACTGGAGGCTGACCTGAGCGCTGGGTACGGCGAAGAAGGTGCCTTGACGGAGACGTCGTGCCGCGTCGGAGGCGTCTTCCTGGGCGCGGACGAGTGCATCGACCAAGTGCTGCTCGGCGCCCTCGGCGCGAAGCTTCGCCACCGCTCGCTCGGCGCGCGCGCGAGCGTCTTCGAGGTAGAGCATCACCGCATCGATTTCGCTGAAATGAGCTTCTGAGTCCATCAAGGTCTCCGTGTCGAGCCACCCTACGTAGGGGCCCGGACGTATCCAGCTCGACTGCCGTGCACGGTAGCGGTGACCGTGTTACGACAACGTCACGTACGTTCCGCGTCTGCGCAAGCAGCGTGACTTTTCGAGCTCACTGTGCTCCTCAAAGGCCGGCGTGAGCGTCCGGAGCACCGCGGCCCGGGTCACCAGACGCGGGCCAGCGCGTCAGTCGTCGCCCTCGAAGCTGCTGGTCTCCATGCCCGCCGAGCTGGCGGCGGTCGGGCCCCAGCCGGTCTTGGCCATGAAGACCAGCGCGCCGAGCAGGACCACGGCGCCGACGATCTCCTGCACGTAGAGGATCAGGAGGATCCCGATCGCAAGGAGCACCATCGCCACCCCGAGGGCTCCCCAGTTCAGGCTGCGCAGCTCGCTCACAGCGCCTCCTTCAGCAGGGCGCGGAGCTCGTCCGCGTCGGGCGGGTCGGGCGTGTTGGAGAGGTCGGGTCGGTTCAAGGCTTCCTCCACTACTCGATCCACGTCACCCTCATCCATACCCAGCTCACTCAAGCGCCTGGGCCCCGCGTACGCGGCGAGCTCCGCCACGCGCGCCGGCACGGCGGCCGGGTTGCGGGCGCCGAGGCCGAGCGCCTCGCCCAGCTTCGTGATCGCGGGCGTGGCGCGCTCGAGCATCGCCTCGAGCGTGTAGGGAAGGAGGACCGCGTAGGCGCCGGAGTGGGACACGCCGGTCACGCGCACGAGCGTCTGGCCCAGCAGGTGGTGGAGCGCGAAGCCCGCGGAGCCGACCGCGTAGCCGGCGAGAATCGAGCCGAGGGCGAGCTTGGGGCGCGCCTTCGCCTCGTCGTCGGCCTCCAGGCCGCGGGCGAGGTCCTCCGCCGCGCGGAGCGCCGCCATCTCGGCCACCGGGTTCGCCATCGGCCCGTAGAGCGCCTCGGACGCGTGCGCGAGCGCGTTCATCGCGCTGGCCGCTCGCGGCGCGGGGTCCTGTGAGGCCATCAGGTCGGGGTCGGCGAGCACGAGCGAGGGGCGGACCAGGTTCCACGACTCGACCCCGGCCGGCATGCGGTGGATCTTCGTCATCGGCGCGCCGCTCAACGTCGTGGGCACGGCCGCGCAGGCGAGACCGTCCGCGCCGGCGATGCCCTTGGCCGCGTCGATCACCCGCCCGCCGCCCAGGGCGACGAGCGGCATCCCGCGCACGTCCTCGCGT
>JALZEZ010000384.1 GCA_030861775.1 Actinomycetota bacterium | reverse complement strand
TGAGCGCGGCGTGCGCGCGGCCGCCGCCGCGGCCGGCGGCGGGCTGGTCCTGCTCGGCTACCTGCTGGTGGCGCACGCCGAGACCGACCGCTGGTCGTTCGCGCGCACCGGCGTCTACAACTTCTACGGGCGGGTCTCCTCGTTCGCCGACTGCGACGAGTTCGACGAGCCCCGCGGAACCGAGGTGCTGTGCGTGGACACCCCGCCGCACGAGCGCCGCGCCCCGCAGTGGTTCATCTTCACCGGCCCGGCGGCCACCGAGATCGGCTACCCGGAGAGCGACGTGCCGCGCGAGCGCGTTGAGCGCATATCGAGGTTCGCCCGCCGCGCCGCGCTGGCGCAGCCGCTCGACTGGCTCGACGCCTCCGCCCGCGACTTCGCCCGCTACGTCGTGCCCGACGAGTTCGGCCGGCCGAACAACACCCCCACCGCGCGCGACTACCGCCGCCTGCTCAACCACCCGGTCGGCGTCCCGACCAACTACCGGGCGGTGGACGACTACTGGACGATCCCGGGTGTCCGCTACCGCGAGGGTTACTTCGACTTCGTCAAGGACTACGAGGGCGCGACCGCCGTCGAGGGCGCGCCGATGGCCGTTCTGCTGCTGCTCACGCTGGCGGCGCCCTTCGCCCTGCGCGGCCGCGAGCGGCGGGCCGCCCTGCTCGTCGGCGGCGCGGGGCTGGCGATCCTCCTCGTCCCCGTGGTCACGATCAACTACGACGGGCGCCTGGGCGTGCCGGCCTACGGGCCGCTCGCCGCGGCGGCCGCGCTGGGAGCGAGTGGCATCATCGGGGCCGTGACCCGCCGTCGCCTCGCAGCCGCCGCGCTCGCCTCCGCCGCCCTCGCGCTCGGCGCGTGCGGCGGGGACGACGAGGAGACGCTCGACGTGGGGCCGATCGAGGACGGCATCGCCAAGGGCGTGGAGCGCGACAACCCGGGGACGAACGTCGCGTCGGTGGAGTGCCCGGACGACGTCGAGAAGAAGAAGGGCGTGAAGTTCAAGTGCCGAGTGAGGGGCACGAAGAAGGGGCAGCAGGCGGAGGCGACGGTCACCCAGGTGGACGACGACGGGCGCGTCCGCTACGTGGTCCCGTAGCGTTCCGGCGGCCGTCCGCGACGGCCCTATCCTCGGCCGCGATGGAGGCGTACTACCGCGTGGAGCCGGGCGATCGCGACCCCGAGGCGCTCCTCGACCCCGACAACCAGGAGACCGAGCCGTGGAGCGGCACGGTCCGCGGCCGCTGCGACAAGTGCGGCGGCGAGGGGGAGACCGAGCACGAGTGCGAGTCGTGCAAGGAGTCGGGACCGGACCCGGACTGCGCGGCGTGCCACGGCGAGGTGCGCTACGTGGACGAGTGCCCGGCGTGCGAGGGCAGCGGCGAGATCGACGACTCCGCGCGCGACGGGGTGAGCGTGTTCCCCGACGAGGACGGGCTCTACCGCTACATGCTCAAGCGCGACGCCGACCTCGACGACCGCTGCCAGCTCGTCGTGCTCGAGGGCGAGGAGTCCGAGGACGAGGACTTCGACGCCGACGAGGGCGCGCTGCTGGTGCGCCCGCGCCGGATCGTCTCGACCGGCGCGCTCGACTGGGACCGGATCGAGGAGCTCCGGCGCGAGCTGGGCGCCGAGGCGGCCTAGGGGCTACCGCAGCGCGTTCCTCGTGACGGGCGGCCCGCCCGGCCCGATCTCGGCGAGGTCCCACCAGCGCCCGGCCACGGTCTCGGGGCACCTCAGCTCGAACGAGCTTCCGTCGTCGAACTCCAGGACCGCTCGTGCGCCCGACCGCGCGAGCTCGCCGTCGTCGGAGTAGGCGTGCACGGCGAACCGGTACATGCCGTCCAGCCAGCGCGAGACCACGATCGTCTCGCGGCCGCCGGGCTCACGCACGTCCTCGAGGAGCTGGGCGAACGGCGGGGCGTCGAGCGAGCCCGGCGACCTGTAGCTGACGGTGGTCGCGCCGTCGCCGCCGTCGATCGTGAGGTGCAGGTCGAGATCCCTGGGCGGGGCGTCCCAGCTCAGGCTGCAGCGCATCACGGCCGGAGCGGACGCCGCATCGGCGGCACTGGCGTCCGCCACCGCCGGTGTCGGCTGCGGCTTCGGACACAGTCGATCGAGCTGCTCGCCCACGCACCGCGCGAACGCATCGCGCGCCGGGGGGTTCCCCGGGTGCAGCTCCCCGATCACGCGCGTGCGATCGCGCTGCTCCTCCGGCACCGCAGCGACGATGCGGTCCGCGTTCGCGCGGCCATGGCTCACCAGGACGGCGACGGCGTTGGGCCGCGCCTTCGCGTAGTCGCGCAGTGCGGCGGCGAACGAGCGGGTGACCGGCGTCTTGTACTGCTTGCACTCGACCTCCAGGATCGACGTCTCCGGACCGGGCTCGGGGGCGGCCCCGGCGACGACGATCGAGTAGTCGGGCTGGACGTTCGCCTGGCGCGACGAGCCGAGGGGGTCGCTGAGGGGCGAGCGCAGCTCGGACCAGACGGTGATCTCCTCGCGGCATCCGGCGATCTGCGCCATCGGCGTGGGGGAGAACGGGAAGCGCAGGACGCCCCGCTCGGGCGTGACCAGCCTCGCGCCCGCGGGCAGCGCCGCGACGATCTCGGACAGCACCCACGCGGCATAGAGGTCGTAGCGGTGCTTCCAGATCGGGAGCTGGAGGACGTCGAGCAGCTCCTCTACGAGCTCCTCGATCTCGACGATGGGGAGCGGGTGCGCATCGAAGAAGGCTTCGAGGCGGGCCGCGGCCTCCTCGACGTCCTCTCCTGACCGTGCCCGGGCGGCGGCGACGTACACGGCCTGCATCAGGCCCAGCGCGTAGTGGTCGGTGTCCGCCTGGCCGATGGGCTCGACGCGCGGATCGGTTTGCTCGGGGTCACCTTCGGGACCCGGCCGGCGGCCCGCGTCCAGTCGCTCATTGAGCACCTGGCGATCGGCGCCCAGCTCGCGTCCGATCCGGATGAAGCTCTGTCCGGCCAGGCGCGCCAGCTCGAGCTGGGTGTCGAGGCGCGGGTTGTCCGTGACCGGTGCAGGCGGCACTCGCTCCGGCCACCGACCGGACATGTACTGGTCCTTGAAGTCCAGTAGCTCCGGCGGGTCGTCGCCGGAGCTGTACCCGAGCGCGTCGCCCAGGAGCAGGGTCCGCAGTTGCCACCACTCGTCGTGCGTCCACTCCGGAGCGGCGACCCGGCGGTGCGCGCGCGTCCAGGTCGTGTGCGCGGTCCGGAAGGACTCGAGATCGAATCTGAGCTTGTCCGCCTCCGCGCCGAAGTCGAACTCGATCTGCACGACCCGATCGGTCTGCGTCACCCCCTGCTCCTCGAAGAGCTGCAGCAGGTCCTCGAGCATCTCGGCGAACGGAGCCATCGCGGCGAAGAACTCGACCACGAACGTCTCGGTCGGCACGTCGGCGCGCTCCAGCGCCTCGCCCACGTCGCCGGCCCCGAGTCCGAGCTTGCGGTGCAGCTCGTCGACGAGCTGCAGGTCCCACGACTGCGGCTCGAGCCCTCCGTGCTCCACGAGGTGGTCCCAGACGGCGCGAGAAGTCTGAAGCGGTTGCATCCTAGAGCGGCCCGGTCGCGGTCCGCACGGGGTCGTCGCCCGCGGCCCAGCCGCGGAGCATCGCCTCGGTCGTGAACGGCATCGCCAGCGAGCCGTCCGCCGCCACCGCGATCAGGCCCCCGCCGCCGAGCGGCTCCAGGGCCAGCGTGCAGCGC
>JALZEZ010000123.1 GCA_030861775.1 Actinomycetota bacterium | reverse complement strand
CTCCGGTGGCGCGCTCGACCCGGTGCGGCAGGTCGATCTGGAGCCACTTCGAGGCGCCGGTCGGCAGCGTCGAGATCACGACCTCGTCGTAGCGGCCCGGGTCCCACTCCTCCTTGACCGCGACGAGCGGGTCCGGGTCGCCCACGCTCCCCTTCGCCTCGAGGCCCGCCTCGCGCCAGGCGGCGACGATCTCGTCCGCGCGCTCGCGCGCCTCCTCGCGGTGGCCCGGGAGCGGCGGGAGTAGCAGCGTGAACTCGGCCTTGCCCTGCTTCGCCCGCTCGCCGAGCGCCTGGATCAGCTCCGGCGAGTCGGCGGTCTGGTTCGCGACGACCAGGATGCTCGTCTTCCAGGCCATGGCCGGGCTAGCTCGACTTCGCGTACTCGGCGTCCGGTGCGCCCTCGCCGACGTCCACCATCACGCACGCCTCGTCGCCCAGCACCTCGGCGTCGTGGCCGGGCGGGATCGAAACCACGTCGCCGGGGCCGGCCTCCGCCTCGCCGCCGTCGTCCATCACGATCCGCATCCGGCCCGAGAGGACGTAGCCGAAGTGCGCGAATTGGCACGAGTCGGTCTCCGCGATCGGCTTCACGTTCTCCGACCAGCGCCAGCCCGGCTCGAAGGTGGCCTTGGCGATCTCGCGGCCCCCGACCTTCATCACCTCGATCTGCCCCTTGCCCTGGAACGGCCGTGTCTCGTCCGGCGAGTCGAAGCTCCTGACCTCGACGTTGGCCATCTGCACGCACCCCTTTCGGCGTCGCTCGTCAGCGAGCCCGAACGCTACGCCCGGACGGCGCCGCGGTCAACGGCCCCGACTATCGTGCGCCGCCGTGCCGGATCGCGGACTTCGCAGGCGGGCAGCGCAGGCTTGTGCGCTCGTCGCGATCGCGTGGGCCGCGCTCGCGGGCTGCGGGGGCGATGACGAGGCGGGCTGCGGGGAGCGCGAGGGCGGGGTGGTCGCGGCCTACACCGCCACGAGCCCGCGCGGCGATCGCCCTCCGAGCGGCGCGGTCGACGCGGCGGTGGACGTCATGTGCGAGCGGGCCGAGGGGCTCGGAGTCACGGTCGAGATCCGCCGCGGCGGCGCCGACCGGGTCGAGGTCGAGGTGGACGGCGGGCGGCAGCGCGAGCTGGAGGCGGTGACAGCTCCCGGCCGGCTGAGGTTCTCCGACTGGGAGCCGAACGTCGTCGGCGATCCCAACGTGCCGCACAACGGCCTCGCGGAGGCGATCGGGGCGGCCGCCCGGGCGAAGCCGCGAGCGGAAGAGACGGACCTCCCGCCGGGCGGTCCGCCGGACGCCGTCGAGCAGCGCTTCGCCGGCGACGCGCGGAAGATCCGCGAGCACTACGACGTCGAGAACGACTCGGCCGGCGACAGGTACTACGTGCTCGACGCCGCGGGAGAGCCGGTCCGCCCGGGCGGCGCGCGGTCGGCGCCGGGCGGCAGCGACGTGAACGCGTTCTCGGCGGAGCCCCGCACGCCCCCGCCGGGCGGGAAGCTCGTCAGGGTCCCGCGCGGGATAGCGATCGTCCAGGCCGAGAGGCCGGAGGGAGCCACCGAGAACACGCCCTCGCAGTACTTCGTGGTCGAGGACGACGCGGAGCTCTCGGGCACGGACGTCAGGAACCCCGAGCAGACCTCCGACGCCCAGACGAACGAGCCGATCGTGACGATGGAGTTCACGGACCGGGGGAAGACGGCGTTCGCGCGGGTGACCAAGCGGATCGCGAAGCGCGGCCAGGAAACGCTTCCCCAGCCCGGCCAGCCACCCGAGGCGCGCTTCCAGCGCTTCATGATCGCGCTCGACGGCCAGATCGTCTCGCTCGCGACGATCGACTTCATCCGCAACCCGGAGGGGATAGACGCGGCGACCGGCGCCCAGATCAACGGGATCGGCTCGGCCGAGGAGACGAAGGACCTGGCGAACAGCCTGCGGATCGGGCCGCTGCCGGTGCGGCTCGAGCGGGTGCGCTGACCGAGGCTCACGATCGTCGTGGGCGTCGAGGACGAGGACGCCAAGCGGCTCCAGGAGCCGACCGTCGCACGTAGGCAGCGTCCGTCAGAGGTCATCTCGTCGCTGCTGCACGACGCCTGAGCCGACGCCGCATGAGCGACGACAAGCGGGGTGGGAGGGACGGTATTTGGACCACGCGATCTGCGAGCGCATTGAACGGCTGCACCGCGGGCTGCAGTCGTAGACGTCACTTCCGATTTTCGCGCGGAGTAGCAGGTCAGCTGATCGGTTCCTGGCGCCGCTCGGACGCGCCGCGCGCGCTGCGGAATGCCGCTGCCACGTCGCGCGTTTCGACTTCTGCGCCGAGTGGATACACGTGCAGGGCGTCGACTCCGGGCATGGCTGCGAGTTCGGCAGCGAGCTCGACCGCAAGGTCGACGCCTCCGCCGGCCCTTATCCTCCGGTCGGCGGACTCCGGGAGCAGACATCCGGGCAGCCGACGCACGTTGTCAGCCATGCGGGGCGTCCGCAGTACGCCGACGCCGGCATAGAACCGCACCCCCGCCAGGAGATCAGAGGCAGCGGCGAAGAATCGCTGGAGCGCGTCCAGGTCGAACACCATCTGCGACTGGAGAAAGTCGGCGCCTGCGGCCAGCTTTTTCTCGAGCAGCCGTAGCTCCCGGTCGAGGTCGGGTGCGAACGGGTTTACGACGGCGCCGACTGCAAGCTCGTGGGGATGAGCCCATTCGCTTGCCTTGGCGATGAGAGAGGTTGCTGTCAGGTCTTTGACGCGAGGTACTCCCTCCACCGCGTCTCCATAAAGGCAGAGGACGCCCTCCGACCCAAGCGCGGCGGCACCCACTACGTGGGATTGCAGTGCCATGCGATTGCGGTCGCGACACGAGACGTGCACCACGGTCGCGACGCCCTGCTCGCGAGCCAGAGCCACGGCCGCCAGGGGCGACATCCGCGGTTGCCCGGCATGGTTGTCGGTAAGACCGACCAGGTCAACGGTGTCGGCGAGCGCCGCGATTCGTTCGCGGACTCGGAGCGCATCCGGCCTACCCGGGAGCGAAATCTCGGCCGAAGTCAATGCGGCGAGCGGCATGCCGACAGGCTAACCCCCATTCGAGCCGCCAGCGCGCTCCCCCCTCCCGCGTGAAAGCGGCAGCGCGGTCGCCCCGGGTTCAAACAAGGCGAATGCTCGCCTGCTTCAGCGGAGGGGGAGGGATTCGAACCCTCGAGGGACGAAACCGCCCCTAACGGTTTTCGAGACCGCCCCGTTCAACCACTCCGGCACCCCTCCAGGTGCCCGCCGCCGCGAGGCGGCCGGGACGGGCAGAGGGTAGCCGCGCGCGCGGCGCTCCGCCGACTCACCGCCGCAGCGCGAAGAAGTGCCGCAGCAGGTCCGCCGAGTCCTCCGCCAAGAGCCCGCCGGCCACCTCCGGCCGGTGGTTCAGCCGCGGCTCGGCCAGCACGTCGAAGACGCTCCCCGCCGCACCCGCCTTCGGGTCCGTCGCCCCGTACACGACGCGCGGCACGCGCGCCAGCACGATCGCCCCCGCGCACATCGCGCACGGCTCCAATGTCACGTACAGCGCGGTGCCGTCGAGCCGCCAGCTCCCCAGCGCGCGGCCGGCCTCGCGCAGGGCGAGCACCTCGGCGTGAGCGGTCGGGTCGTCGCGCAGCTCGCGCTCGTTGCCGGCCGCCGCGAGCACCTCCCCCTCGCGCGCGATCACGCAGCCGATCGGCACGTCGTCGTGCTCGAGCGCCCGCTCGGCCTCGCGCAGCGCGAGCCGCATGAAGTACTCGTCGCGAGGGAAGAAGTGCGGACGGGTCATGGCGCGGGGGCGGCCGCCATCACCGCCCGGTGACCAGCCGCCGCCCGAGGTACCGCTCGGCCGCGCGCAACCCGGAGATAACCCCGGCACGATCGGCGATCCGCATGCCGACCGCGGCCACCGACAGCGGTGAGACCCCCCGCCCGTCCAGTGAACCCGACGCGATCAGCTCGTCGTACCACTCGATCGTGCGCTTCAGCGTCGCATCCAGCGGCCGCGTCTTGTAGCCCAGCTCGCGCTTCGCCTTCCGCGACGAGTAGCGCCAGTTCTGGGCCATCAGCGCGAACGCCTCCGGCGCGATCGGCCAGCGCAGGCCGAGCTTGCCCTGCACCTGCGCCACCGTGCCCATCTCGCGCGGCAGCACGACCAAGGGCCGCTCTATACCGGACTCCACGGCCAACCGGTCGATCAGCTCCACCCAGGCCAGGTTGTAGCCGCCGAGGATGTAGCGCTCGCCCGGCGCCCCCCGCTCCTCGGCGAGCAGGTGGCCGGCGGCCACGTCGTCGACGTCCACGATGTTGGTCGCCCCGTCCACCACCGCCGGCAGCCGCCCGAGCAGGAAGTTCCCGATCACGCGCGTGGACGTCTCCCCCGCCTGGCTCGGATCCACCGGGACCCCCAGCACGTATGACGGGTTGACGACCACGACCTCGACCCCGTGCCGCGCCCCCGCGGCCAGCGCCTCCACCTCGCCCTCGTGCTTCGACTCCCCGTACGCCAGCCCGAACCCGCCGCCGCGGTAGACGTGCGTCTCGTCGGCCACCTCGCCGTGCGGTGCGTTGCCGATCGCCGCCACGGTGGACGTGTGCACCACCCGCCGCACGCTCTCGGCCGCGGCGGCCTCGACGATCACCCGCGGCGCCAGCGCGTTCACCCGCCACAGCCGCTCGGGCGGTCGCGAGCCGACGAAGCCGGCCGTGTGGAACACCGTGTCGCAGCCCCGCATCGCCCGCCGCAGCGCGGCCCGGTCGAGTACGTCGGCGCGCACGGGCTCCACGTCGAGCGCCTCGAGCCGCGACAGGCGGGCCTCGTCGCGGAACGTCACGCGCACCTCGTCCCCGCGCTCCGCGAGCAGCCGCGCCACGTGCCCGCCGACGAACCCGGTGGCGCCCGTTACGAGGCTGACCGCCATCCTCAGATACCCGCCGAACCGGCCCGATGGCCCTGCAACTTCCGGCTATCTCGGCTGTTCGCTGCGACGTACACTCGATCGAGCACCGTAGCCCAATGAGACTGAGACACCTCCTACCGGCGGCCGCGCTGTGCCTGGCGCTGGCGGCGCCGCCCGCCGCCGCCGGTCCGTACGCGGGCGGCCGCGTGGTTGTGCGCTACGAGGAGGACACCAGCCGCGCCGAGCGCGCCGACGCCCAGCGCGACAGCGGCACGCAGGTGGACGACATCCTCCCCGGCGGAGCCCGCACGCTCGCCATCGAGGACGGCGAGTCGGTGGCGGAGACGGTGAAGGAGCTGAACGCCGACCCCGACGTCGAGTACGCGGTGCCCGACTACAAGCTGCACGCGGCCCAGGGCGGAGCGCCGGCGCCGTTCGTCCCCAACGACCCCGGCCGCGGCGGCGCGGGCAACTGGCAGGAGCTCCAGTGGAACTTCGCCGGCGAGTTCGGCGTCAACGCCCCGCAGGCCTGGGCCTACACCCGCCAGGCGAGGGCACCCGGCGGCAGCGGCGCTGTCGTGGCGGTGATCGACTCCGGCGTGGCCTACAAGAACGCCGGCCGCTACCGCCGCGCGCCCGACCTCTACAAGAAGCGCTGGACCGCCCCGTACGACTTCATCGAGGAGGACAGGCACCCGCTCGACGAGGACGGGCACGGCACTCACGTGACCGGCACGATCGCGCAGGCCACCAACAACAAGATCGGCGTCACGGGCCTGGCCTACGGCGTGCGGATCATGCCCCTGCGCGTGCTCGACGAGAACGGCGACGGCGACGGGAGCGACCTGGTCCGCGCGCTGCGCTTCGCCGCCCGCAACGGCGCCGACGTGATCAACATGAGCGTCGAGTTCACCTCCGACCAGACCGCGCAGGACATCCCCGAGGTGATCGACGCCATGCGCTACGCCCACCGTCGGGGCGCGGTGCTGGTGGGAGTCTCCGGCAACGGCGGCGACTCGCGCGTGTCGTACCCCGGCCGCTACAGCCGCGCGATCGCGGTCGGCGGCACCACCCACGGCGGCTGCCTGGCCGACTACTCGAACACCGGCAGCGGCCTCGACATCGTCGCCCCCGGCGGGGGCCAGGACGCCGCCGCCGACGAGAGCGACTGGGACCGGTCGCACTGCGACAACGCCCGGCGCGGCCGGCTGATCTACCAGCAGACGATCTGGGGAAGCCCGAGCCGCTTCGAGCTGGTCGGCTTCGAGGGCACCTCCGAGTCCGCCCCGCACGTGACCGCCGCGGCCGCGCTCGTGTTCGCGGTCATGCGGGCGCGCGGCGGCCGGCCCACGCCCGCGACCGTGAAGGAGCGCCTCGAGCAGACCGCGCGCGACCTCGGCCCGCCGGGCTACGACACGCGCTACGGCAACGGCCTGCTCGACGCCGCGGCCGCCGTGGCCCCCTAGCCGCGGGCTACGTCGTCCGGATGATCATCACGCTGCACGGAGCGTGATGCGAGACCTTGTTCGGGACGCTCCCGAGCAGGAACCGCTTGGCCCCGGTCATGCCCTTGTTGCCGACGATGATCAGGTCGGCGTTGTTCTCCTCGGCGACGTCGAGGATCGCGTCGGCCGGGTCGCCCTGGCGGGCGAAGACCTCGACGTTCACCCCGGCCTCCTCGATGCTCTCCGCCGCCTCCTTGAGCGTCGCGTCCACGTCCTCGCGCGCGTTGACCATCCACTGCATGTCCTCGGGGACCTGCTGGCGCTCCTCGCGCAGCCGCTGGTTCCCCACCGGCTCGAAGGCGCTCACAAGGCTCACCTTCGCGCCCACGGCCTTGGCCAGCTCGGTCGCCTGGCGCACGGCCTCGTTGGCGGTCTCGGATCCGTCAGTTCCCACCACGATCGAACCGAACATCTGTCTCCTCTCGGGCCGGGCCTCGTGCTGCGCGCCGGATCATATGGCGCGGCGCCCCACCCGGGGGTTGACGTGCACCTGAAAAGCTAGGATGGTTGGCCAGATGGCCAATACCAAGTGCCTCGTGGTCGACGACCACTCCGTCGTCCAGCAGGGGCTTCAGCTCCTGTTCGGCGACCTCGACGATCTCGAGCTCGTCGGCGTGGTCCAGACCGGCGAGGACGCGATCGACGCGGTCGCGCGCCTCCAGCCGCAGGTCGTGCTGATGGACGTGCGCCTGCCGGGCATCGACGGGGTATCGACCGTCAAGCGCATCCAGCAGGCCGCGCCGAACGTGCAGTTCGTGATGTTCTCGGCCTACGGCGACAAGCGTCTGCTCTCGGACGCGCTGGCCGCCGGCGCGCGCGGCTACGTGATGAAGGGCTCGCCGCCCGAGGACCTGATCCGCGCCATCCGCACGGTCGCGTCGGGCAAGCCGTTCGTGGACCCGTCGCTCTCCCCCGCGCTCCTGATCAGCGACGTCGGCGCCGCCGCCCAGTCGCTCAGCGAGCGCGAGCGCGAGATCCTCCAGCTCCTGGCCGAGGGCTTCCACACCGACGAGGTGGCGCGCCGGATCGGACTGTCGGTGGAGACCGTCAAGTCCGACACCAAGCGCGTGATCGCCAAGCTCCAGGCGGACAGCCGCACACACGCGGTGGCGATCGCGCTGCGCCGCGCGCTGATCGACTAGGTGAGCGAGCTACCCCGCTTCTGGATCGCGATGCAGATCGCGATCGTGATCTGTGTGCTGATCAGCGCCGTGATCGCGATCGTCCGGCTCTAAGCCGCTCCGAACGAGCAAAGCCGTCAACTCGCGCGTCTTGTGGCGGCGCGTGCAGACCCTGACCCGGGGGGCTCACTGAGCGAGCCTGCGAGCGTACCCCCGGGGAAGGCGTCTGCACGCGCCGCCCCGCGGACGTCCCGCGGGAAGGCGCCCCGACCTAGGAGGTCTTGCGCTCCAGGTTCGCGACCTCCTCGGCCTTGGCGTCGGCCTTGTCCTGCGTCTCGGCCAGCTCGTCCTTGGCCTCGCCCTTGCGCTCCTCCTGGCGACCCTCGCGCCTCAGACCGGCGTCGCCCGCCAGGTCGCCCGCCGCCTTCTTCGCGCGGCCGGTGAACTTGTCCAAAAAGCCCATTTTCGTTTCCTCCTAAGCGATTGCTTCTGCTAATTGCTTGCCCGTCTCGGCCTCGACCCAATCCACGAGGCGGCCGCCGTCGAGCGGCTCCGTGCCCAGCTCGAGCAGGGGCGGATCGTGCGTCGCGACCCACGATTGGACGATCCGGATCTCGTCCACCTCGTCCGCGGGAATGGCGCCGCTGCCGCGCCTGCGCCCCGCCAGGGCGGCCTCCGTGCGGCGGGCCAGCTCGTCCGGCTCGGGAAGCGGGCCCCAGTCGGCCACGCGCCCGGCCACGATCCAGAAGGCGTCCCAGCGCTCCTTCACCGGATGGCGCGCCAGCACAAGCCGCGTCTGCGCGTGGGTGGCCTGGAGCAGCCCGCCGAGCCGGTCTACCAGCAGCGCCATCCGCTCGCGGCGCCGGTGCAGCACGGCGGCGCGCTCGTAGCGCTGGGC
>JALZEZ010000383.1 GCA_030861775.1 Actinomycetota bacterium | reverse complement strand
ACGCAGGCGCGAGCTGCGCGAGGTCGGCGCCGCCGCGGCGGCCCTCGACGGCGCTCGGCCGCGCGGGCGGGGGATGGGCGACCACGTGGTGCGGATCGACCCCCGCCGGCTGCGCGAGGCGGTCTCGTTCGACCACAGCTTCCTGCGCACGATGATCCGCCACCACGAGGGGACGATCGTGATGGCGGAGCTGGAGCAGGAGCGCGGCGGCGACCCGCGCCTGAAGCGCCTGGCAGGCGTCATCCGGGCCTCGCACAAGCGCGACCTGGAGGCGCTCCGGCGCTACCTCCACACCTGGTACGGCGAGGGGCCGGCGCCCGGCGACGAGGACGACGGGGGCGGCGGCGGGGGCGGATCCGAGGATCCGCCGGTCTGAGGCCTAGTCTCCCCCCCTCGTGGACGACACGCTCCTCTTCCTCCACGTCCTGTCCGCGTTCATGCTCGTGAGCGCGGTGGTGATGCTCACCGCCTCGGTGCTCGGCGCGGCGATCCCGCCGGTCACCGAGACGGTGGCCAACCGCATCTGGGACCTCAGCGGCGCGGGCACGCTCGGCTTCGGGCTCTGGATCGTATTCCGCGAGGACGTCTACGACGTGACCGACGGCTGGATCCTCGGCGCGCTGGCGCTGTGGGCCACGGCCGGCGTGCTGGCCACGCTGATCCGGCGCAGCCTCGCGTCCGCCGCGCCGGACGGCGGCCGGGCCGCCGCCTGGCCCGCGACGGCCGTGCGGCTGCACTGGGTCCACGCGATGGTCACGGTCGGGTTCCTGGTGCTGATGATCTGGAAGCCGGGCGCATGAGCGCGCTCGCCGCCAACCTGGCCCGGCCGGACGACCTGAACTTCCTGCTGTTCATCCACGTGCTCGGCGCGATGGTGCTGGTGGGCTCCCTGTTGCTGGCCGGCACGGCTCTGCTCGGTGCGTGGCGCGACGGCTCCGCCTCGCTCACCCGGCTCGGCTACAAGGCGATGCTGATCGGCGTGTTGCCGGCCTGGCTGGTCACGCGCGTGTTCGCCCAGATCCTCGCCGACAAGCCCGACTACAAGCCGTTCGAGGAGTCAACCTGGATCGAGATCGGCTTCATCACCACCGAGCCCGGGCTGCTGCTCCTGATCGGGGCCACGGTGGCCGCGGGGGTCGGGTCGCGGCGCGCGCTGCGCGAGGGCGGGCCGGTGGGCACGTCGCGCCGCGTGGCGGCGGTGCTGGTCTGGATCATGGTCGTGGCCTACGTCATCGCGATCTGGGCGATGACGGCCAAGCCCGACTGATGCCGAACCTCAACGACCTCGACTTCGACGACGTCCGCGAGCACGACGGCTTCAACGGGCGCAGGGCGCGGTTGGGACTCCAGACCGGCCTCCAGCGCGTGGGCGCGAGCCTGTGGGAGCTGTTCCCGGGGCAGGCGGCCTACCCGTACCACTTCCACCTGACCGAGGACGAGCTGCTGATCCTGCTCGAGGGCACGCTGAGCCTGCGCACGCCTGACGGCTGGCGCGAGCTGGAGCAGGGCGAGGTGGTCGGCTTCCCGGTTGGGGAGAGCGGGGCGCACCAGGTCGTCAACCGCACCGAGTCGACCGTGCGCTTCCTGGCGATCAGCAACTCCGGGCTGCCCGAGGCGGTGGTCCAGGTGGACGAGCAGAAGATCGGGATCTTCGAACGCGGCCCGAACAACAGCGGCATCCGCGAGTGGTACCGCCGCGACGACGCGGTGCCCTACTTCGAGGGCGTCGCGCCGCCCGAGTCGTAGTCGCGCGGGCCGCGTCCGTGCACGTACGTAGCCTGCGCGCGTGCGCCATGTTGGACCAGCTACGCGACATCTTCTCCTTCGGACGAGCGAACGTCGGCCTCGGCGCGACCGTCGGCATCGCATTCTTCTTGCGGCAGTACCTGGCTCAGGACGAGGATCTCTACACGGCGTTCTTGAAGGGCCTCGGCGCGATGTTCGTCGTCATGGTCGTGCTCGGGGTGAGCCGGGAGTTCTGGCGTGGCAAGCGTGTCAGCGAAGCGCAGGGCCCGGGTGGGACGGGCGGGGTCGGGTTCGCCGACGAATCCAAGGCCACGCAGGAGGCGGTGGACGAGTTGAACACCCGCGTGACGAAACAGATGGACGATGTCAACAAGCGGCTGTACGACCTGGAATCGGCGGTGTTTAAGGGAGGCGAGTCGGGGGACGAAGCGGGGGAGTAGGCTTTTTCCCAACCTTGGATCTGCCCCTGAAAGGGGAGCGCTATGGGACGCGAGCACCACACGAGCGAGGACCGGAATGGCCCGTCGCCGGAGAAGCGGTACCAAGACTTTGCGAAAGAGAACGCGGCGTGGGATCGCAGGGTGAAGGACTCGATCGAGAAGATCGGACGCGCCTCAAAGGCGCGCGAACGAGCCGAGCGCTCCACCTCCGGCAGCTAGCCGGCGCGACCTACGCGCCCGCGCGGTAGTCGCGCACCTCGTCCAGCACCACCCGGCCGCCGATCTCGATCCGCCCGTCGCCGAGCGGGCGCGCGTGGATCAGCGAGCCGCGGCCCTGGCGCAGCTCGACCTCCCTGCCCAGCAGCGCGCAGAGGCGCACGGCCGCCGCGCCGGTCGCCTCGTCCTCGAAGATCCCGTAGGCGGTGGCGAAGACCCGCGTGCGCACGCGGCCGCTGGCCTCGTCCTCCCAGGCCCAGGCGGCGCCGATCTCGTCGGCCTCCGGCGGCCCCGCGAGCGAGTCAACCTCCTCCGGCGAGCCCAGCTCGTAGTGGTTGAACGCCGGCGCCCACTCGGGCCGCGCGGCGACCGCGGTCAGCTCGCCGTCGTAGCGGACCGTCACCTCGCCCGCGGGCGGGCGGAGCGCCTCGACCGGCGTGCCGGCCTGGCCCAGGAGCCACGCCGTCCCGACGGTCGGATGCCCGGCGAACCGCAGCTCGGTGGCGGGCGTGAAGATCTGGATCGCGCCCGTGGCGCGGTCGTCCACGAACACGGTCTCGCTGTAGCCGAGGTCGGCGGCCACGGCCTGCCGCTGGTCCTCCTCCGGCACCGCGGCGCCGTCCAGGAACACGCCGAGCGGGTTGCCGTGGCTCCCGTCCGGGCCGGTGAAGACGCGCAGCACGTGGAGCTCGGGCATCGCGCGAGGGTACCCTCCGCCCAATGCCCGGAACGGTCACCGTCGAGCAGCGGGGCGAGGTCGCCGTCGTGCGGATCGATCGCCCGCCCGCGAACGCGATGGACCCGGGCACGCTCGCCGACGGGCGGGCCGTGCTGGACGAGCTCCGCGCGGACGACCCGGGCGCGGTCGTCATCACCGGCCGGCCGGGATTCTTCTGCGCGGGCGTGGACCTCAAGCTCGCCCCCACGCTCGACGCCGGCGGCCAGCGCGAGATGGTCGACGGCATCAACCGGACCTTCCTCGCCTGGTACTCGTTCCCGCGGCCGGTTGTCTCCGCCGTCAACGGGCACGCGGTCGGCGGGGGCCTGATCCTCGCGCTGACCGGCGACCGGAGGATCGGCGGCGGCGAGGGCAGGCTGGGCCTCACCGAGCTGCGCGCCGGCATCCCTTACCCGGTGGCGGCGATGGCCATCTGCCGGGCCGAGCTGACGCCCCCGGCGCTGCGCGAGCTGGCGCTGGGCGCGGAGCTGGTCGAGCAGCCGCGCGGGCTCGAGCTGGGCCTGCTCGACGAGCTCGCCGAGCCCGACCGCCTGCTCGACCGCGCCGTCGAGGCAGCCGCCGCGCTGGCCGAGCTGCCGCGCACCGCCTACGCGCGCG
>JALZEZ010000122.1 GCA_030861775.1 Actinomycetota bacterium | reverse complement strand
CCCCGGCCGCAAGGTCGTGATCGGGGGCGACGGGGGGCCCTCGCCCCTCACGGCGGCCGTGGCCCACGGCGCGGACCTGCTCGTCCACGAGGCCACCTTCGGGGAGGAGGAGCTCGAGCGCGCGCGCGAGACCGGCCACTCCACGGCCCGCCAGGCGGCCGAGGTGGCCCGCGAGGCCGAGGTCAAGCTGCTCGCGCTCAACCACGTCTCCCCGCGGCACCCGCCGGCGGTCCTGCTGGAGGAGGCCACCGCCGTCTTCGAGCGCACGATCCTCCCGCGCGACTTCGATCGCGTCGAGCTCCCGTTCCCCGAGCGCGGCGAGCCGCAGCACGTGCGCCGCGCGGACGGGCCGCCGCCGAGCTGAGCGGCCGAGCCGCCGGTACCGGTGCTACGGTGGCTGCGTCAACCCTTTAACCCGGTCCCGCGAGGCCAGGAAGGAATGACGTGAGCGACGAGAAGGTCGTCCTCGACGCCGAGGACATCCGGCGCACGCTGGTGCGCATATCCCACGAGGTCGTCGAGCGGAACTCCGGCGAGCCCGTGGCGGTCGTCGGCATCCACAGGCGGGGCGCGATCCTCGCCGCCCGCGTCCACCGGCTGCTCGAGGAGCTGACCGGCGACGAGGTGCCGCTCGGCGACGTCGACATCAGCTTCTACCGCGACGACCTCTCCACGCGCGCGCCCGACCGCCAGCCGGTGGTGCACGCCTCGCACATCGACTTCGCGGTCGGCGGGGCCACGATCGTCCTCGTGGACGACGTCCTCTACACCGGCCGCACGGTGCGCGCCGCCATCGACGCGATCTTCGACTACGGCCGGCCCGAACGGGTCCAGCTCGCGGTCCTCACCGACCGCGGCCACCGGGAGCTCCCGATCCGGCCGGACTACGTGGGCAAGAACCTCCCGACCGCGCGCAGCGAGCGGGTGAACGTCCGCCTCGAGGAGCTCGACGGGGTGGACGAGGTGACGATCGCGACGCAGGGTGTGGAGGTGCTGGCATGAGGAAGGACCTGATCTCGATCGACGACCTCGCGCGCGAGGACATCGAGCGGATCCTCGACCGCGCGGAGAGCTTCGCCGAGGTCTCCGGGCGCGAGATCAAGAAGGTGCCGACCCTGCGCGGCCGCACGGTCGTGAACCTCTTCTACGAGTCCTCCACGCGCACGAGCTCGAGCTTCGAGCTGGCCGCCAAGCGGCTGTCGGCCGACGTGGTGAACGTCAAGTCGGTCGGCTCGAGCGTGGACAAGGGCGAGTCGCTCAAGGACACGGTGCAGACGCTCTCGGCCTACGACCCCGCCGCCATCGTCGTCCGCGCCCCGCACGCCGGCGCCGCGCAGATGGTCGCCCGCTGGAGCCCCGCCGCGGTGGTCAACGCCGGCGACGGCAAGCACGAGCACCCCACCCAGGCGCTGCTCGACGTCTACACCCTGCGCCGCCGGCTCGGCGCCCTCGAGGGGGTGCGCATCTGGATCGTCGGCGACGTGCTCCACAGCCGCGTCGCGCGCTCGAACATCCTGGCCTTCGGGCGGATGGGCTGCGAGGTGACGGTCTGCGGGCCGCCCACGCTGATCCCGCGCGAGGTCGAGTCGCTGGGCTGCGAGGTGCGCTGGTCGCTGGACGGCCTCGGCGAGGCCGACGTGGTCTACGCGCTGCGGATGCAGAACGAGCGGATGCACGGCTCGTTCGTGCCGTCGCTGCGCGAGTACGCCGCCCGCTACCAGATCGACGGGCGACGTCTCGCCCCGAACCAGCTCCTGATGCACCCCGGCCCGGTCAACCGCGGGGTGGAGCTCGCGGGCGAGGTGGTGGACTCGCCGCAGGCGCTGATCGTCCAGCAGGTCGAGTCCGGGGTGGTGGTCCGGATGGCCGTCCTCTACGAGCTGCTCGCCGGGGGCGGCGGCGGGTCCGGCGCGGCCCGCTTCACCCGCGACGACGCGGCCACGCAGCCGCAGCCGGCATGAGCGCCGCGCTCGACTTCGGCGCCGGCCCCGCCGGCGACGTGCTGGTCCGCGAGGCGTTCCTGCTCGACCCGCGCGCCGGCATCGACCGGCCCGGCGACCTGCTCGTCCGCGGCGGCGCGATCGCGGAGCTGGGCGAGCCCGGCACGCTCGAGGCGCCCGAGGGCGTGGAGGTCGTCGAGGGCGAGGGGCTCGTCGCCCTGCCCGCGTTCGTCGACCCGCACGTGCACCTGCGCACGCCGGGGCGGGAGGACGAGGAGGACATCGCCTCCGGCACGCGCGCCGCGGCGTCCGGCGGCTACTGCGCGATCCTGGCCATGCCCAACACCGACCCGGTGGTGGACTCCGCCCCGATCCTCCGCTCGCTGCGCGAGCGCGCCCGGGTCGAGGCGCGCATCCCGACCGGCTTCACCGCCGCGATCACCCGCGGGCAGGCCGGCTCGCAACTGACCGAGATGGCCGAGCTGGCCGACGCCGGCGCGTTCGCCTTCACCGACGACGGGCTGCCGGTGCGCGACGCGGGCGTCCTTCGCCAGGCGCTCCAGTACCAGCGGCTCGCCGGCCGCGTGCTCGCCCTGCACGAGGAGGACCCGTCGCTGTCCGGCGACGGCGCGATGCACGAGGGTGCGATCTCCGCGCTGCTCGGGCTGAGCGGGATCCCCTCGATCTCGGAGTCGACGGCGATCGCCCGCGACGCCGCCATCGCCGGCTACGAGGGCGGGCGCATCCAGGTGCAGCACGTCTCCGCGCGCGAGTCGGTGGCGGCCATCGAGCGGGCCAAGTCCGAGGGCGTGGAGCTGACCGCCGAGGTCACCCCGCACCACCTGTGCCTCACCGACGAGGCCGTCCGCTCGCTCGACGCGAACTTCAAGATGAACCCGCCGCTGCGCGCGGAGGAGGACCGCCGGGCGCTGATCGAGGCCCTGCGGTCGGGCACGCTCGACTGCGTGGCCACCGACCATGCCCCGCACGCGCGCGAGGAGAAGGAGCAGCCGTTCGAGGTGGCGCCGATGGGCGTGACCGGCCTCGAGACCGCCTTCGCCGCGCTGCACACCCGGCTGGTGCTGCCGGGGCTGGTCGAGCTGCCGCTGCTGGTCGAGCGGATGACCGCCGGCGGCATCCCGTTCGGCATCCCGGCGCCCACGCTGGCGCCCGGCTCGCCCGCCAACGTGTGCCTGGCGGACCTGGAGGCGGAGTGGGAGGTGGGCGATCCCGGCTACGAGAGCCGCTCGGCCAACTGCGCCTTCGCCGGGCAGCGGCTGACCGGGCGCGTTCGCATGACGGTGGCCGGCGGGCAGGTGGCGTACCGCGAGCGCTCGTTCGCGATCGGAGCGGTCGCCTGAGCCTGCTGGATCGTCAGTCCGCCCTCCTCGTCGTCGTCGACGCGCAGGAGGCCTTCCGGCCCGCCGTGCTCGACTTCGACCGGGTGGCCCGCAACATCGGCGTGCTCGTGCAGGGCGCGCGGGCGCTGGGCGTGCCCGCGGTCGTCACCGAGCAGTACCCGAAGGGCCTCGGCCGCACGGTGCCCGAGGTGGCCGAGCACCTCGACGGGATGGAGCCGATCGAGAAGGTCTGCTTCTCGGCCGCGGAGGCCGACGGGTTCGATCCGGGCGACCGGCGCCAGGCGCTGGTGTGCGGGATCGAGGCGCACGTGTGCGTCTCCCAGACCGCTCACGACCTGCTCGAGCGCGGGCTCGAGGTGCACGTCGCGCGCGACGCGGTCACCTCCCGCACCGAGGAGAACCGCGAGGTCGGCCTGCGCAAGATGGAGCGCGCGGGCGCGGTGGTCACCAGCGTGGAGACCGCGCTGTTCGAGCTGCTCGGAGCGGCCGGGAGCGACGAGTTCAAGGCCGTCCAGGGGCTGATCAAGTGAGCGGCTACCTGCTCCTCGAGGACGGCGTCCGCTTCGACGGCGACCTGGTCGGCGCCCCCGGCGCCACCACCGGCGAGGTCGTCTTCAACACCGCCATGTCCGGCTACCAGGAGTCGGTCACCGACCCCAGCTACCGCGGGCAGATCATCGTCTTCACCTACCCGCATATCGGCAACTACGGGGTGTCCGCGGCCGGGATGGAGTCGAACGCCATCCACGCGCGCGCGGTGATCATGCGCGAGGGGGTCGATCGCGAGGACGCGCCCGGCGCGGAGGGCGGCTGGCTCACCTGGCTCGCCGACTGCGGCGTCCCGGCGCTGAGCGGGGTGGACACCCGCGCGCTCGTGCGGCACATCCGCGACAAGGGGGCGATGCGCGGCGGAGTGTTCGCGGCCTCGACCGCGGAGCCCGAGGCGCGCGAGCGGGTGATGGCCGAGCCGTCGATGACCGGCCGCGACCTGGCCTGCGAGGTCACCCCGGGCGAGCCGGTGATCCTCGACCCGGACAACCCCGGCCCGCTGGTGGTCGGCATCGACACCGGCATCAAGGACTCGATCGTGCGCAACCTGCGCCAGCGCGGCGTGCGCCTGGAGCTGCACCCGTGCACCACCAGCGCCGAGGAGCTGCTCGCGCGCGGGCCCGACGCGGTCTTCCTGGCCAACGGCCCCGGCGACCCGGCCGCGCTCGACCACGTGGTCGAGAACGTCCGCGGCCTGGTGGGCAAGGTGCCGGTGTGGGGGATCTGCATGGGCCACCAGCTCCTGTGCCGGGCGGTGGGCCTGGAGACGTTCAAGCTCCCCTTCGGCCACCGCGGCGCCAACCACCCAGTCAAGGACCTGGCCACCGGCCGGATCGACATCACCTCGCAGAACCACGGCTTCGCGGTCCAGGGCCCCGGCGGCCAGACCACCATCGACACCGACGAGCCGATCCGCTGGGAGACCGACTTCGGCGCCGCCGAGCTGGCCCAGCTCAACCTCTACGACCGCACGGTGGAGGGCCTGGTGCTGAAGGACGTCCCGGCCTCGACCGTCCAGTACCACCCCGAGGCCGGCCCCGGCCCGCACGACTCGCTGTACCTCTTCGACCGGTTCCTCGAGGGCCTCGCCGCGCATGCGTAGGGGCGCGGAGGGACATGCCTAGGCGCGACGACATCAGGAAGATCCTCGTGCTCGGCAGCGGGCCGATCGTGATCGGGCAGGCGGCCGAGTTCGACTACTCCGGCGCGCAGGCCTGCAAGGTGCTGCTGGAGGAGGGCTACGAGGTCGTGCTGGTCAACTCGAACCCGGCCACGATCATGACCGACCCGGAGTTCGCCACGGCCACCTACATCGAGCCGCTGCTGCCGGACTCGGTGGCGGCGGTGATCGAGCGCGAGCAGCCGGACGCGCTGCTGCCCACGCTCGGCGGCGGCACCGCCCTCAACCTGGCCCGCGCCCTGTGGGAGGACGGCACGCTCGGCCGCCACCGGGTGGAGCTGATCGGCGCGAACTACGAGGCCATCCGCCGGGCCGAGGACCGGCTGCTCTTCCGCCAGACGATGGAGGCCGCCGGCCTGCGCGTGCCGCGCTCGGCGGTTGTGACGAGCATGGCCGAGGGCGAGCGGGCGCTGGCCAAGGTCGGCCTCCCGGCGATCCTCCGCCCCGGCTTCACCATGGGCGGCGAGGGCGGCGGCGTGGCCTACACCGAGTCCGAGTACCGCGAGCGCGTGGGGGAGGGCCTGGCAGCTTCGCCGATCGGCCAGGTGCTGGTCGAGGAGTCGGTGATCGGCTGGGGCGAGTTCGAGCTCGAGCTGATGCGCGACCGCAACGACAACGTCGTGATCGTCTGCTCGATCGAGAACGTCGACCCGATGGGCGTCCACACCGGCGACTCGGTCACGGTCGCCCCGCAGCAGACGCTCACCGACGCCCAGTACCAGATCCTGCGCGACCAGGCGATCGAGGTCATCCGCGCGGTGGGGGTGGAGACCGGCGGCTCGAACATCCAGTTCGCGGTCAACCCGGAGACCGACGAGATCGTCGTGATCGAGATGAACCCGCGCGTGTCGCGCTCGTCGGCGCTGGCCTCGAAGGCCACCGGCTTCCCGATCGCGAAGATCGCCGCCCGGCTGGCGGTGGGCTACGCGCTCGAGGAGATCGACAACGACATCACCCGGCGCACCCCCGCGAGCTTCGAGCCCACCATCGACTACGTGGTGGTCAAGTGGCCGCGCTTCGCCTTCGAGAAGTTCCCCGGCGCCGACGGCCTGCTCGACACCCACATGCAGTCGGTGGGCGAGGCGATGGCGATCGGACGCACCTTCAAGCAGGCCTTCGCCAAGGCCATGCGCTCGCGCGAGCTGGACGTCCTGCCCGGCGCGCCGGACGACACCGACGAGCTGCTCCGCCGCCTGGAGCGCCCCGCGCACGACCGCTACGAGCTGCTGTTCGAGGCCTTCCGCCGTGGGGTCTCCGCCGAGGAGCTGAACGCCCGCACGAACATCGACCCCTGGTTCCTCGCCGAGCTCGGCGACCTCGCCCGCGGGGTGGACCCGCAGGAGGGCCTCGCGCGCACGTTCAAGGCGGTCGACACCTGCGCCGCCGAGTTCGAGGCCGAGACGCCGTACTACTACTCGGGCTGGGAGCGGCCCGGCCCGGACGGCCCGCGCCACGAGGTCCGCCGCGGCGACCGCGACGCGGTGATGATCCTCGGCGCCGGCCCCAACCGCATCGGGCAGGGGATCGAGTTCGACTACTGCTGCGTGCACGCGGCGATGACCGTGCGCGCCTCGGGGCGTGACGCGGTGATGGTCAACTGCAACCCGGAGACCGTCTCCACCGACTACGACACGAGCGACCGCCTCTACTTCGAGCCGCTCACCCTGGAGGACGTGCTGGGGATCGTCGAGGTCGAGCGGCCCGAGGGCGTGATCGTCCAGTTCGGGGGCCAGACCCCGCTCAAGCTCGCGCACGGCCTGGAGGCGGCCGGCGTCCCGATCATCGGCACGCCGGTGGACTCGATCGATCTCGCCGAGGAGCGGGCGCGCTTCATCGGCGTCCTGGACGAGCTCGGCCTCCAGGGCCCGCCGTGGGCGACCGCGCGCGGGACCGACATCGCCGTGGAGATGGCCGGTGAGATCGGCTATCCGCTGATCGTCCGCCCCTCCTACGTGCTCGGCGGCCGGGCCATGGAGATCTGCTACTCGGACGAGGAGCTGGCCGACTACCTGCGCCGGACGGGCCAGGTCGAGCGGGCCGGTTGGGAGGACCCCCTCATCTACCTCGACCGCTTCCTCGAGAACGCGATCGAGATCGACGTCGACGCCCTGTGTGACGGCGAGACGATGAGGATCGGCGGGATCATGCAGCACGTCGAGGAGGCCGGCGTGCACTCCGGCGACTCGGCCTGCGTGCTGCCGGCCATGTCGCTGGGCGAGGACATGCTCAGGCAGGTCGAGCGGGCCACGGAGAAGCTCGCGCTGCGCCTCGGCGTGGTCGGGCTGATCAACATCCAGTTCGCCGTCCACGGCGACGACGAGCTGTACGTGATCGAGGCCAACCCGCGCGCCTCGCGGACGGTGCCGTTCGTCTCGAAGGCGGTCGGCGTGCCCCTGGCCAAGATCGCCACGCGGCTGATCCTGGGGGAGCGGCTGGCCGACCTCGAGGACGAGCTCGAGCCGGCCCGGCGGGCCCGCCGCGGGCACGTCTCGGTCAAGGAGGCCGTGCTCCCGTTCAACCGCTTCCCGCGCGCGGACTCGGTGCTCGGGCCCGAGATGCGCTCGACCGGCGAGGTCATGGGCGTGGCGCGCGACTACCCGGCGGCGTTCGGCAAGGCCCAGGCCGCGGCGGGCGCGGCGCTGCCTGTGTCGGGCACGGTCTTCATCAGCGTGACCGACGGCGACAAGGCGGCCGCCACCCAGCTCGCCGCCGGCCTGCACGACCTCGGCTTCAAGATCCTCGCCACCGGCGGCACCGCGCAGGCGATCCGGCGCATGGGCGTGCCGGTCGAGCGGATCAACAAGGTCTACGAGGGCGGCCCCGGCCACGTGGTGGACCGGATCGACTCGGGCGGCGTGGACCTCGTGATCAACACGCCCACCGGCTCCGGCGCCCGCGCCGACGGCTGGGAGATCCGCCGCGCCGCCGTCTCGCGCGGGATCCCCTGCATCACCACGATGACCGGCGCCAGCGCGGCGCAGCGGGCGATCCGCGCGGGGCGCGGAGAGGCGCCGGAGGTGCGCTCCCTCCAGGAGCTGCACGCGGCCGCCGCGCCCGAGCCCGAGCCGGCCGAGGAGCGGCGCGCGGGATGACCGCCGCGCCGTTCGGCCGGCGCACGGCTCCCGTCATGGCGAACGAGGCGCTCGGCGGCTACCGCCTCCTGAGCGCCCTCGACGAGACCGGCCCGCCGCCCCGTCCCGGCCAGTTCTACATGCTCTCGACCGCCGAGCGGTGGGGGGCGGACGGCGAGCGCCCCTACCTGCCGCGCGCCTTCTCCTACGCGCGCGCCCGCGAGGAGTCCGGCGGCGTGCGGCTCGACTTCCTGCTCGAGGCGGTCGGGCCAGGCACCGAGCGCCTGGCCGAGGTGGGGCCGGGGGAGGGGCTGCGGCTGGTCGGGCCGCTCGGC